>NZ_NHSK01000112.1 GCF_016653355.1 Rhodoplanes elegans
GGCCGACGGACGGCGCCCGCGCGACGGCGGCCGGGGACGGGCGGCGGAACGGGACGATGTTGTCACCGACCGGCAGCACCACGTCGACCACCCGGCCGGCCGGCGGCGCCGGACGCTGCGCCGGCCCGGCCCGCAGGTCGGAGACCGCGGGCGGCAGCGGCGCGGCCTTGCTGCGGAGGTCGGACACGTCGAACATGGAGCGATTCTACACCTCCTGTCAGCCTAGCCTATCCGGCATGGTGCGACCCCGGAACCCGGCGCGCCCGCCGACTGTCCGCCCGAAAGGCCCGCCCGGATCGCCCACTGCCGACCGCCCGTACCCGCACCGTTCGGGCGCCCTGGAAGGATCCCCGATGCCCGCCACCGCCCTCGATTCGATGGTCCTGCGCGACGTCTTCGCAACCCCGGCGATGCGCCGGATCTTCTCCGACGAGCATCGGCTGAGCCTCTATCTCGCCATCGAGGCGGCGCTCGCCCGCGTCGAGGCGCGGCTCGGCGTCATCCCGGCCGAGGCGGCCGAGGAGATCGGGCGCCACTGCGCGCTCGACGAGATCGACCTGGAGAAGCTGAAGCGCGACACCGAGCGGATCGGCGCCCCGGTCCAGCCCGTGGTCGCCCAGCTCACCGCGCTCTGCCGCGACGACCTCGGCCAGTGGTGCCACTACGGCGCCACCACCCAGGACGTCATGGACACGGCGACGGTGCTGCAGATGCGCGAGGCCTTCGCGCTGATCGACGCCGACCTCGCCGCCATCGCCGAGGCGCTGGCCGAGCTCGCCCGCCTCCACCGCGACACCGTGATGGCGGCGCGCAGCCAGCTCCAGCACGCCATCCCGACGACCTTCGGCTTCAAGATGGCGGGCGTCCTCGCCGCCGTGCTGCGCGACCGCGAGCGCCTCGCGCAGCTCCTGCCGCGGGTTCTCGTCGGCCAGCTCGGCGGCGCCGTCGGCACGCTGGCGTCGCTGGGCGACAAGGGGCCGGCCGTGCACGCCGCCCTGATGGCCGAGCTCGGCCTCGGGGCGCCCGAGATCGCCTGGCACACGGCGCGCGACCGCATCGCCGAGGCGGGCGGGTTCCTGGCGCTCGTCACCGGCACCTGCGGCAAGCTCGCCCGCGACGTGACGCTGCTGATGCAGACCGAGGTCGCCGAGGCGGCGGAGGCCGCCGCGCCGGGCCGCGGCTCGTCCTCGACCATGCCGCAGAAGCGCAACCCGGTGTCCTCGGTGATGATCCAGGCGGCCGTACCGGTGGTGCGCCAGCTCGCCGCCACGCTCTACGAGGCGATGGTCGAGGACCACGAGCGGGCGAGCGGCGCCTGGCAGACCGAGTGGATCGTGGTGCCAGAGATCTTCTGCCTCGCCGCCGGCGTCCTGGCCCACACCCGCGGCGTGGTGAGCGGCCTCACGGTCGACGCCGCGCGCATGCGGGCCAATCTCGCGATCACCAACGGGCTCGTCACCGCCGAGGCCGTGCAGATGGGGCTCGCCCCGTCGCTCGGGCGCGGCAACGCCCATCATCTCGTCGCCGAGCTGTCACGCGCGGCGCTCCAGAGCGGACGGCCGCTCGCCGCCCTGCTGAAGGAGAACGCGACGGTGACGCGGCATCTCGACGCCGACGCCATCGACCGGCTGTGCGATCCGGCCAACTATACGGGCGCGGCCGGTGCGGCCGTCGACCAGATGCTGGCGCTGTTCGCGGAAGACAGTTCTCGGCCCGACCGCGGCTGAGGAGCACGCTCCGGCTGGATCGGTAGACACCACCGGTACGTCGATGCGGCATCACGGTTGCACGGCTGCCGCCGGTGGGTGACAGGACCGCTGTTTTGCGCTGTTTTTGATCGAGATCAGTTTCCTGCGCTTTTTCCGGTGTTCGCTGCTTTGCACGCGAAGTCTCATCCCCGTCGAAGCGACGAAGCCGAAGCATCGAGCCGTCGAGCCTCGAAGTCGTCGATCCATCGAAGTCCTGGCCGCAGACACCGCACCCGGCCCGGCAGCCTTCGCACAACGCATTTGCGGGTGGCCGACCGGAGACTTCGCCATGCCGCACCCACCGGAGTCGCTCCCACCGGAGCTGCGACACGCCTCGATCATCTGTGACGAGGCGGAAGCTCTGTCGACATTGAACCGCGCGCTGAGCACATCGGGATGCGATCACCGCGCCGCCGGCTTGGTCTGCGGCCTCCTCGCCGCCAAGGCCGCCGTGGTGGCCGTGAGCAGCACCACGGGCGACGTGATCGTCGGCTTCCACCGGCTGGAGACGCCGCACCGAAAGCGCTGGTTCCGGATCGGCGAAGGCGGCATGAACTTCGTCTGGGAGAGCGACGGCGAGAGCGCGGCGGGGTCGTCGACCCCGCAATGACCCGGCCTCAGCCGGCGTTGCGCTGCTTGCCGGAGGCCCGGTTCCGCCGCGACGATCCCTTCGCGGCGCCGACCCCGGCGACCGCCTTCAGCCGCGACAGCTCGTAGCTCCGCACGAACGGGACGACATCCTCGGCCGGCAGCGGGCGGCTGAACAGGAAGCCCTGCATCTCGTGGCAGCCGTGGTCGCGCAGGAACGCCTCCTGCGCCTCGGTCTCGACGCCCTCCGCCACGATGGTGAGGTCGAGTGCCTTGCCGAGCGCCAGGATCGCCTCGGCGATCGCCGTGTCCTCGGGATTGGCCAGCACGTCGCGGATGAAGGAGCGGTCGATCTTGAGGGTGTCGACCGGAAGCTGGCGGACCAGCGCCATCGACGAGTAGCCGGTGCCGAAATCGTCGATCGCCAGCTGGACGCCGCGCTCGCGCAAGGCGGTGAGGAGCGGCAGCGTGTTGGCGAGATTCTCGACCACCATGCTCTCGGTGATCTCGAGCTCGAGAAGCTCCGGCGCCAGGCCCGACTCGGAGAGCGCCGCCTCGATGTCGGCGAGCAGCGAGCCGTCGGCGAACTGGCGCGGCGACAGGTTGGCGGCGACCGGCATCGGCGCGAAGCCCCGGCGTTGCCAGGCCATCGCCTCGGCGCAGGCGGTGGCCAGCACCCAGCGGCCGATCGGCACGATCAGGCCGGTCTCCTCGGCGAGCGGCACGAACCGCGCCGGCGAGACGAGGCCGAGCGCCGGATGGCTCCAGCGCACCAGGGCTTCGAGACCGGAAATCTCGCCCGTCGCGATGCGACGCTTGGGCTGGTAGTGGAGCACGAGCTCGTCGCGCTCGAGCGCGCCGCGCAGCCCGGTCTCCAGCACCAGCCGCTCGAAGGAGCGCCGCTCGATCGCCGGCGAGAACAGCCGCACGCACCCTCGGCCCTCGTCCTTGGCGAGATACATGGCGGCATCGGCGCTGCGGGTCAGGGTGTCGCCATCGTGCCCGTCGGTCGGATAGAACGCCGCCCCGACGCTGGCGGTGACCCGGCACTCCTGGCCGAGCACGACGATCGGCTCGGCGACGGAGGCGAGAATGCCGCGGGCGATCTCCTCGACCGCCTCCGGCTCGGAGACGCTGGTGACCAGCAGCAGGAACTCGTCGCCGCCGAGGCGCGAGACCACGTCTTCCGCACCGATGCAGCCGGCGAGCCGGGCCGCGACCTCCTTGAGCAGCAGGTCGCCGGCGGCGTGGCCGAGCGTGTCGTTGATGTACTTGAAGCGGTCGAGGTCGATGAACATCACGGCGAAGCGCCGCCGCGCCGTGCGGGCCACCGCGATGGCGTCGTCGAGGGTGCGGCCGAACAGGACCCGGTTGGGGAGGCCCGTCATCTCGTCGTGGGTGGCGAGCCACTCGGCCCGCGCGACGGCGCGCTCGCGCTCGGTGACGTCCTCGAACAGCACCACGGCGCCGCCGTCGGCGACCGGCCACTGCGACAGCTGGATGGTGCGGCCGTCGGCGAGCGACATGGTGGAGCTGCTCGGCACGCCGCCGACGAGCCGGCCCTCGAAGAAGGCCGCCATCTCGGCCGCGTCGCCGTCCGGATGGTTGCCGGCCGCGATGCTGCGGACGAGCATGTCGCGGACCGACATGCCGGGCCGGAACGCCCCGTCCGGCAGCCCGTAGATCTCGCACAGGCGCGAGTTGCTGACGACCAGCCGGCCGCGGCGGTCGAACATGCACAGCCCGTGCGACATGTTGCTCAGCGCCGCCTCGAACCGCATGTTCTGCTCGGCCAGCGATCGCGCGAGCGCCGCCTTCTCGCGATGGGCGAGGCGGTAGCGCAGGCTGCGGCGGCCGAGCGTGACGGCGAGCTCGGCGGCGGCGGCGAGATAGAGCAGCGTGACGACGGCGAAGACCTGATAGACGACGCCACCGTGCAGGATCGCGCCGAGCGCGATCGGCCCGAGGGTCAGCACGACCTGGCCGATCGCGATGCGCGGGCGCGGGGCGTTGTGGGCCGTCGCACCCGCCGTGTAGCCGATCGTCGAGCCGACGATCAGCAGATGGGCGGTCGTGTCGGTCGTGATCAGGAATGTCGCGAGGCAGAGGGCGCCGAGCATCGCCGCGAACGCCCAGGCGCCGGCCGTCCACAGCCGCTCCCAGCGCCGCACCATCGCCTGATCGGTGCGGGCGCCGATCGGCTCCCGGCGATACGCGAGCACGAGCCACAGCCGCGCCGCCGCGACGGTGACGAGCGCGACCGCCAGCCCGACGAGCCAGGCGCTCTCGCCGCGCGCGGCGATCAGGATGCCGATCGCGATGCTGGAGCCCCAGCCCACGACCAGCGACGGCACCGGCGTGAAGAGGCCGGCGACCAGATCCGCATGGATGTCGGGCGGCAACGTCGCCCGCCGACCCAGCGCCACTCCCGGTTTCGCCCACCGCATCCCGAACCCGCTCCTCGCGACCCAGGATAGCCGGGGACGCTTAAGGAAACCTCGCCGGGACGGAGGTATCGAAGTCGTCCGCCCTGTCTGCATGTCAGATATTCGCCTCCGGCCGGCGGCGCGGCGTTCCGTCCCCCTTCGCGTGGCCGGCACGGCCGCGCAGGCGCAGGAACTGCACGGCCTTGCGGGCGGTCTCGGGCCGCAGCTTGGTGAAGGCCGTGAGCGACTCGCTCGCGCGATCGGCCGCACCGCCGTCGCGCAGCCGCAGGATCGTCTTGGTGGTGTTCCACGAGAGCCCGATCGCCTTGGCGAGCAGGATCACCAGCTCAGGCCGCGGCTGCACCATGGCGCGCTCGCAGGCGTCGATCGGCAGGTCGGCCATCTCGGCGAGCGCGATCGTCGTCTCGTCGAACCGCCCCGTGGCCGCGAACTCGCGGACCTTCGCCTCGTCGAGCGCGCCGAGCCGGCGCAGCTCGGCGACGTGGAGGCGCGCGTCCGAGTAGTCGGGCGAGAGGCGGCGCACCGAGGCCTGCACCCGGCCGGCGACCTCCGACAGCATCTCGCGCACCACCTTGCCGGACTGCCCCTCGACCGACTCGAGGGTGCGACGGACGTTCTCGGAGGCGACCGCGAGGAGCCGGAGGAGATGCTGGCGCGGAATGTCGTGGCGCGCGAACACGCCGGCGGCGAGCGCGTCGTCGTCCTTGGAGCGCTCGACCAGGACGCCGTGGCCCGCGTCCGAGAAGCGCGCCCCGCGATTGGCGATCGTGGACAGGGCGACGTCGCGATCGCCGCGCGTCACCAGCACGTCCGACACCGCCTCGCTGACGACGGCGCGCTTGGAGATGGCGAGGAGATGAGCCTGGCTCGCCGTGCTGGCGGTCTCGACCAAGGTCTCGTCGCCGAGCCGCTCCGACGTCGTCAGCACCGGGCCGGCGACGTCGATCGCCTCGTCACGGGCGAGCATCCGGATCAGGCCGCGCGGCGCGTTCGGCACGTCGGCGAGACGGCGCGCCAGCACGGCCCGGACCGAGATCTCCATCTCGCCGATCAGGCGCACCATCACGTCGTCGAACAGCGCGACCTCGTCCTCGTCGTACTCGGTGGCACGACCGAGGAACAGATCGGCGATGCGGCGCAGCGCCTCGGCCCGGTAGCCGATAGTGCGGCTCGCCAGCGCCTCTTCCAGCTCCTCGATGATGGTGCGCTGCTCGGCCATGGCGTCAGACCGAGCCGGTCGCGTCGGCCGTCGTGGGCCCGCCGATCGCGAGATCGGCGGCGGGCGCCGGCCGGCCGAACAGATAGCCCTGCATCTGACCGACGCCGGCCGCCTCCAGCATCCGCTGCTGGGCCTCCGTCTCGACCCCTTCGGCGACCGTGACCATGTCGAGGGTGCGGCCGAGATTGACGATGGCGCAGACGATGGCGCCGCAGCCGTCGCGGGCGAGCAGGTCGCGGGTGAAGCAGCGATCGATCTTCAGCTTGTCGAACGGAAAGGCGGTCAGGTAGCTGAGCGACGAGTAGCCGGTGCCGAAGTCGTCGAGCGCGACGGCGACGCCGAGGTTCTTGAGCTGATGCAGGGTCGAGACGTGCTCGACCTCCCATTCCAGCAGCACTCGCTCGGTGATCTCGATCTCCAGCCGCTCCGGCGGCAAGCCGGAATCGACCAGCGCGCACATGATCACGTCGAGCAGATTGGTCTTGCGGAACTGCACCGGCGAGATGTTTACGGCGATCTTGACGTCGTCCGGCCAGGTCGCCGCCTCGGCGCAGGCGGTCTGCAGGATCCACTCGCCGAGCGTCCCGACGAGCCCGGTGTCCTCGGCCATGGCGATGAAGCGGTCGGGCGCGATCAGGCCCTGGTCGGGATGGTTCCAGCGGACCAGCGCCTCCATTCCGACGGACCGCCGCGAGCCGGACGCAACGATCGGCTGATAGTAGAGCTCGAACTCGCCGCGCGCGAGCCCGGCCCGGAAATCGACCTCCAGCTGGTGGCGCTGGTCCGCCTCGGCCGCCATCGACGGATCGAAGAAGGCGAAGCCGTTGCGCCCGTTGCCCTTGATGGCGTAGAGCGCGAGATCGGCCTTCTTCATCAGCTCGGCGACCTTGACGCCGTCCTTCGGCGCCATCGCGATGCCGATGCTGGCGCCGACCGTGACCTTGTGGCCGTCGATGTCGAAGGGCTCGTCGACCAGGTCGACGATCCGGGTCGCGAGCACGACGGCGCTCTCGTGCATGGCCTCGTCCCAGTCGCCGCCCGCCACGAAGCCGCGGGGCGGCGACTGGATGACGGCGAACTCGTCGCCGCCGAGACGGGCCAGCACGTCCTCGGCGCGCAGCGCCTTCTGCAGGCGCCGCGCGATCTCCTTGAGCACCGTGTCGCCGGCGGCGTGCCCGAGCGAGTCGTTGACCGGCTTGAAGCGGTCGAGGTCGAGCATCAGCACCGAGAACGGCCGCTGCTCGGCGACGAGGCGGCGCCGCGCGCTCTCGATCTCCTCCAGGAAATGCGAGCGGTTGGCGACGCCGGTGAGCAGATCGTTGTGGGCGAGCCGGCGGATCTTCTCCTCGGTCTGGCGCCGCTCGGTGATGTCCTCGTGGGTCGACAGCCAGCCGCCTCCTTCCATCGGCTGGTTGAGGACCTGCACGATACGGCCGTTGCGGAGCGTGATCTCGTGGGTCGTCACGGTTCCGCTGACGATCCGCTCCCGAATCTGCCGCGTCACCGTCAGGGCGCGCTCCGGCCGGCCGCGCAGATCGCTGCAGCCGGAGATCACGTCGTAGAGCGGCGTTCCGGGCACGGTGTCGACCAGCGCGATGCCGTAGATCTCGCGATAGCGCTCGTTGCAGACCACCAGGCAACCCGTGCGATCGAACATCGCGAGCCCCTGCGTCATGTTGTTCAGGGCGGCGTCGAAGCGCCGGTTCTGGACCTTCAGCGCGGCCTGGTGCGCCAGCAGCGCCTCGTGCTCGCGGGCGAGCGCCGTGGACTTCTCGCTCAGCGCCGCCTCCGACGAGCTGGTGCGACGGTACTGACGGCCCATCAGGGAGAGGAGCGCGGCGGCGGCGACCAGAAACGCGAGCGTCGCGGCGGCGACCGCGAGACTGCGGCTCCACCAGCCCCCGAGCAGCGCGGCCTCGGGAACCGACACGCTCACGGCGAGCGGGAAGTCGTCGAGCTTCCGCACGACGATCCAGCGCGGCACGCCGTCGAACAGCCCGCCCGACCGATAGGCGCCGTTGCCGTCCGCATAGGCGGCATGCCACGGCGAATCGGGCGGGATCGACGCGCCGAAGCGACCGATCGGATCGGGATAGCGCGTGAACAGCTGGCCGTCGGCACGGGAGAAGGTCAGGATCTGCCGGTCGAGGCGTTTCACCGGACGGAACACCGACTCGAAATACTCGGTTCCGATGCGGATCAGGACGACGCCGAGGAACCGGCGGTCCGGCCCGTTGATGCGGCGCGCCAGGACCACGGTGTTGACGTCGTCGACCCGGGCGATGATCGGTATCGGGGTGCTCAGACGATCGTCGTCGTGCTCCTTCAGTTCGCGGAAGTACTCGCGATCCGAAACATCGATCTCGGGCGTGGGCCAACGTGCGGTCGACAGGAGTACCTGCCCTTTGGCATCCACCAGCCCGATCCCGAACGCCTGCGGCAGGCGTCGCAACCGGTCCACCATCAGGCCGCGGAAGGCCGGGGGATCGTCGAGCACCAGCCTCTCGCCGGCTCCCTTGTCCGATGCCGCGGAGAGGCGGCTCTGCAGGTCGCGCAGCGCGACGTCGGCCATCCGGAGCGATTCGTTGATCTGCCCGCCGAGCAGCACCGCGACGTTCTCGGCGTTTCGCAGCCCCGCCCGGATCTCGTGATCGCGGTCGAGCCACACGCCGATGCCGACGCCGCACGCGACGAAGCCCAGCACCAGCGCGGCGGCGCCGGACAACGTGCGAAACGTCCAGGGTCGGGGCATGAGGCGATCGTGAGCGGGTCGCTGTGAGAGGTCGACGAAGGTGCGGGGCCGCCCGGATCATGCCCGGAGAAATGCTAAGGATTCATGCAGCGGCGAAAGGACTTCGGAGCGCCGGAAATAGGTCTTCGGTATTAGTCGGAAGCAGTGTTTCGCGTTTCAATACGCGCCCATCTTCACCCGCACGACCACGGGCAGCAGAATGACGACGAACAGCACCGGAAAGACGCACACCATCAGCGGCACCGACAGCTTGACGGGCAGGCTGTAGGCCTTCTCCTCGGCGAGCGACAGTCGCTTGTGGCGCATGTCCTCGCTGTACACGCGCAGGGCGTCGGTGATGCTCGAGCCGAGCTCGTCGGACTGCTGAATCAAGGTGGCGAAGGAGCGCACCTCGTCGAGCCCGAGACGATCGCCGAAATGCTCGAGCGCCTCGGTGAGGCTGCAGCCCGCCCGCACCTCGAGATTGGTGATGTGGATGTTCTGGGCGAGCGCCGGATACGAATCGGCGAGCTCGCGGCCGACGCGCTCGAGCGACGCCTCCATGCCGAGCCCGGCATCGGCGCAGACGACCAGCAGGTCCATGAAGTCGGGGAAGCCGACCCGGTACTCGTCGCGCCGCTGCTTGACGATCCGGTCGAGCGCGAGGCTCGGGCCGAGATAGCCGGCGAGCCCGGCGAGGCCGACCACGCCCCAGTAGGACGAGGTCGTCGCGTCCATGACGGCGGGCAGCAGCACGAAGGCGAGCGCCGCGAGGCCGATCGCCAGCCCGAAGCGCAGGACGAAGAAGAGGCCGACGGCGCGCGGATCGAAGATCCCGGCCTGCACCAGGCGGGCGCGCAGCAGCTTCATGTTGCCGGTGTCGAGGCTCGCATAGTGCTTGGTGGTGTAGTCGACGAGCTTCTGCATCGCCTCGAGGCTCGCCTGCCGGAACGATCGCCGACCGCCGCCCTCGACCAGGCTTCCGCCGCCGACGATGCCGGCCGCCCGCCGCTTGACGGCCCCGCGCACCTGAAGCATCGCCATGGCGCCGAACGCGGCCGCGGCGGCGGCCACGAACACCAAGATCGTGATCAGCAGGTCGGCGTTCTCGGCGATCAGCGTGTCCATGCCGGCGGCTCTCTCCGGGGCGGCGATCAGATCTTGAAGTTGACCATGCGGAACATCAGGAGATTGCCGGCCAGCATCCAGGCAGCGGCGACCCCGAGGCCGAGCTTGGTGAGGTCGTATTTCCAGACGCTGCCGTAGAAGTCGGGCGCCACCATCTGGATCACGAAGAACATGCCGATCGGCAGCGCCGACAGGAGCAGGGCCGACATCTTGCCTTCCGAGGCAAGCGCCCTGATCTTGCGGCGCATCTTGAAGCGGTCTCTGATCACGGCGGAGAGATTCTCGAGGATCTCGCCGAGATTGCCGCCGGTCGAGCCCTGGATCGCGACCGCGGTGACGAACAGCGGCAGGTCGTCCTGACCGACCCGGAAGAACAGGTTGCGCATCGCCGTCTCGAGATCCGCCCCGTAGGTGATCTCGTCGGCGACGATGCCGAACTCCGAGCCGATCGGATCGGGCATCTCGCGCGCCACCATGGTGACGGCGATCGGCACCGGATGCCCGGCCCGGAGGCTGCGCACGATGATGTCGATGGCGTCCGGGAACTGCCCACCGAACTTCTTCTGCCGGCGCGATCGCATCGTCTTGAGCGCGAGGAACGGGCCGATCGTCAGCGTCGCGAGCGTCGCCGGGATGGCCTCGACCATGCTGTTGCGCCACACCAGCACGGCGCAGAACACGAGGACGGCGGCGATCAGCGTGTAGATCACGAGGCGGGTCATGCCGCCCGACATGCCGGACTGCAGGAGCAGCCGGTTGAGCGAGAGGATCGGCAGCGCGAGGTCTCCGCCGGAGGTGAGGCCGCGCTCGCGACGCAGCTGCACCAGGATGCTCTCGCGGTCGCGCGCGTCGTCGAGAAGCGCGAGCCGGCGATTGACCCGCTTGCGATACGACGTCGCCGAGGCGAACAGGAGATAGGCGCCCTCCCCGAACAGGATCGCCGAGCCGGCCGCCAATGCGTAGATCAGATAGACGGGATCGATGTCCGGCATGGCGGTCACCGAACGCGCGTCATGCCGGGACGCGGCGCGGTCGCGAGCCCGGAACGACGACGGAGGAGAGCGCGGGTTCTGCTCACAGCGGATGCCCCGGATCGAAGTAGCTCGACGGGATCTTGATTCCCTTGGCGGCGAGGTCGCCCAGCACCCGCGGCCGCACGCCCGTCGCGACGAAGTGACCCTGGACGGTGCCGTCCTCAAGCGTCGCGGTGCGGACGAACTTGAAGATCTCCTGCATCTGGATGATGTCGCCTTCCATGCCGGTGATCTCGGCGATGCTCATCACCTTGCGCTTGCCGTCCGAGAGGCGCGAGAGCTGCACGATGACGCGGATCGCGGCGGCGATCTGGCCGCGCACCGAGGCGATGGTCATCGGCAGCCCGGCCATGCCGATCATCTGCTCGAGGCGCGAGATCGCCTCGCGCGGATTGTTGGCGTGGATGGTCGCCATCGAGCCTTCGTGGCCGGTGTTCATCGCCTGCAGCATGTCGAACGCCTCCTCGCCGCGGCACTCGCCGAGGATGATGCGTTCCGGCCGCATGCGCAGCGCGTTCTTGACGAGATCGCGCTGCCGGATCTCGCCCTTGCCTTCGACGTTGGGGGGCCGCGTCTCCATGCGGGCGACGTGCGGCTGCTGGAGCTGCAGCTCGGCCGCGTCCTCGATGGTGATCAGACGTTCCTTGTCGGAGATGAACGCGGAGAGCGCGTTCAGCATCGTGGTCTTGCCGGAGCCGGTGCCGCCCGAGATGATGGTCGTCACGCGCGCCTTGACGAAGGCGGCGAGCAGCTCGGCCATCTGCGGACGCAGCGCACCGACGTCGACGAGCCGGTCGAGGTGGAGCGGCTTCTTGGAGAACTTGCGGATCGACACCAGCGGGCCGTCGACCGCGACGGGTCGGATCGCCACGTTGACGCGCGAGCCGTC
This sequence comes from Rhodoplanes elegans, assembly GCF_016653355.1. Lineage (GTDB taxonomy): Bacteria > Pseudomonadota > Alphaproteobacteria > Rhizobiales > Xanthobacteraceae > Rhodoplanes > Rhodoplanes elegans. The sequence goes on from NZ_NHSK01000112.1 coordinate 11,785, forward strand.
GAGCAGGCGCGCGTCGCAGAGCGGGTGGGATTCGTCGACGCGGCGGCCGACCGCCGAGACGATCTTGTTGACGATGCGCAGGAGGTGCGTCTCGTCCTTGAAGCGCACCGCGGTCGGCTCCAGCATGCCACCGCGCTCGACATAGACGCATTCGTGGCCGTTGATCAGGATGTCGCTGATGCTCGCATCCTTGAGCAGCGGCTCGATCGGCCCGAGGCCCGTCATCTCGTCGAGGATCTCGGCGACGAAGTCGGCGAGCTCCTGGGTGTTCAGCGCGAGCCGCTCGACCAGCACGTATTGCGAGACGAGCTGCTGGATGTGCTTGCGGATCTCGTCCTCGGGCAGCTTCTCGAGCGCCTGGAGGTTGATCTCCTCGATCAGCCGCCGATGCAGCCGCACCTTGGCGTCGAGCAGCTTTTCACGCAGCACCGGGTTCGCGGGGGCGACCGACGGCGACGGCACCGCGGGCGGTGCCGGGGGCGCCGGCGGCGGCGGAGCGAGAACGGCCGCGGCCTCCGGCGTTCCTTCGGCGAACACGGTCCAGGCGATCCCGTCGGACGCGGCTGCCGCGTCGTCGGGCAACGCCGGCTCGACCGGCGGCGACGGCACCTTGCGGAAGCTGAAACGCCCTCCCATGATCTCCTGTCGCCCCTCTCCTGCCGTCCGTCTCTGCGATCAGCCGCGCGCCCAGGACAGGCTCAGGCGCCGCTTTCCGGTCGGCTCGGCCGCCGTCTTGTCGGTCGACACGACGGGCGCGACGAGCTTCTTCAGCTCGGTCGTGATCTTGTTGCCGGCCTTGACCTCGTCCAGCGGCACGCCCCGGTCGATCGCCTCACGCACCAGCCGATAGTCGTTCGGAATCGTCGCGGCGAAGTCCTCGCCCAGCGCCTGCTCGACGTCGCTGCGCCGCAGCCCGGCGCCGAACATGCGCTGCTCGAAGCGGTTGATGATCACCTGCGGGCGCGGCCCCTCCTCCAGGCGCTCGCGCACCGCGGTGACGAGCTGCTTGGCGTGCTTGATGCCCGGCACCGTCATCTCGCTCACCACGAACAGCCGGTTGGAGCCGAGCAGCACGTTGTCGGTCCACGAGAACCAGGTGCGCGGCAGGTCGATGACGACGTAGTTGAAGTGCGACGACACGAGGTCGAGCAGCCGCGTCACCGTGTCGGGATCGAAGGAGCGCATCTCGGCCGGCCGACAAGGCGCCGCGATCACGGCGAGACCGGAGGCGTGATAGGAGAGCATCACCTCGAGCAGCTGGCGGTCGAGCCGCTCGGGCCGCGGCTCGATCTCGTTGAGATCGAGCCGCGGCTCGAGGTCGAGATAGTCGGCGCAGGCGCCGTGCTGGAAGTCGAGATCGACCAGGCACGTCGCCGGTCGCGTCTTCTGATTGCCGCTGCCGAGCAGCAGGAGCGCCGTCTGGATGGCGAGCGTCGTCACGCCGGCGCCGCCGACCGCCGGCAGATAGGTGAAGATCTCGGCCTCGCTCGGCTCGTTGCCGGCCGGCGTCTGCACCACCCGGGCGCAGGTGCGCACCAGCTCGACCGGCTGCACGGGCTTCACCAGGAAGTCGGCGATCCGCATCTTCAGCAGCTGCCGCATCACCTCCTTGTCGAAGGCGTCCGTCACGGTGACGACCGGCGGCCAGCCGGCGAGCCGGGCCGTCAGGGCCTCCAGGGCCGCCATCGCCTCCGCGGTCGCGCCGTGCAGATCGACGACCACGACGGTCGCCTCCGCCGCCGCGACCTCGGCGGCCGCGTCGGCGATGCTGCCCGGCATCAGCTCGAGCTCGACCTGCGGCGCCGCCGCGAAGGTCTCCTTCGCAGTGCGGGCGAACTCTGGATCGGGCGTGACGACGACGACGCGGGTCTTGCTGCCGGAGGTCTTGGTACGGGCACTTCGCATGGTCGAGTGTTCTTTCGGCACGTTGGAACGCGGCGGACGTCCGTCGCGCTCAGTCCTTGGCGGCCTCGCCTCCCGAGGTCGAGCCGGCGACGGTCGGAGCGCCGTCGCCGGCCTGCGCGCCTTTCCAGGTCGAGGTGGTGCCGAGGCCCTGCGGCTTCGTCACCTTGCCGCGCCGGTAGCGCTCGGCCGCGATGGCGACATTGGTGCCCTGGCCAGGGATGTGGCGGTCCGCCGCCGCCTTCGGCCACGGATCGATGGTGTGGATCGCGACGTTGTTGGCGACCGCATCGCCCGCCCCGAACACGACGGCCTCGCGGCGGTCGTAATAGATGTCCGAGCATCCCCCGACGAGCGCGGCGAGGAGCAGCGCCCCGCACAGCGCGCGAGGGCGGACGCGCTTTCCGTCGCGCGCTTCACCGCACCCCATGTCACCGCACCACATGTCACCGCACGACATGGCCACCTCCCACCGGAAACTCGATCATGTGCCCCGTGTAGGGCCGCAGCGCCGCCGTCTCGCCGCGCACCGCCGGGCTGCGGGCGAGCTCGGGCTTGCCGCCGGCGAAGAAGTCGAGATCGTTGGCCGGAAGCGTGGCGTCGAGCGGGGTCCGCAGCGGATCGCCCGGCCGCGCCGGCTGCACCAGCCGCGGCGTCACGATGATGACGAGGTCGGTCTCTTTCTTCTGGTAGTTTTTCGAGGAGAACAGCGCGCCGAGAACCGGAACGTCGCCGATCCAGGGAAGCTGCTGCTGGTCGGTCGCCGAGTCGGCCTGCAGCAGGCCTGCCAGCATGAAGCTCTGCCCGTCGCGCAGCTCCAGCGTCGTCGAGGCGCGCCGCACCGTCAGCGACGGGACGTTGACGCCTGGCGCGACCGTGACCGTGACGGTCTTGTCGATCTGGCTGACCTCGGGCTCGATCTTCAGGTTGATGATGCTGCCGTTCAGCACGGTCGGCGTGAAGGCGAGGCTGACGCCGTAGCGCTTGTACTCCACCGTCATCTGGCCGAGCGCGCCGGTCAGCGGGATCGGGTACTCGCCGCCGGCCAGGAAGTTCGCGGTGTCGCCGGACAGCGCGACGAGGTTGGGCTCGGCGAGCCGGCGCAGAACGCCGCGCTCCTCCAGCGCGTTCAGCGCGACGTCGATCTGCATGCCCTTGGTCAGCAGGCTGCCGATCATGAAGCCGAACGGGTTTCCGCCGGACAGCACGCCGGCCGCCGCGGTGCCGACCGTTCCCCACGGGTTCGGCGAATCGACCGGCAACGCCTTCGTCTGGTCTCCGACGCTGCCGGCGAACCGTCCGTTCCGACTCCAGGCGTTCCACTGGACGCCGAGCTCGCGGCCGGCCGAGCGGGTCGCCTCGACGAAGCGCACCTCGAGCAGCACCTGCTGGGGCGCGGCGACCTGGACGGCGTTGATCACCTGCGGGCCGAACTCGCGGGCGATGATCAGCGCCTGGTCGAGCGTGATCGCGTCCGGCGCCATGCCGCCGAGCAGGATGCGGCCGTTGACGCTGGTGACCCGGAACTTGGCGGCGGGGAAGCGCGCGGCGAGCTCCGTCGCGAGCGCCGACACGTCGTAGGAGACCTCGACGTCGAACACGCCGACCAGCTTCTTGCCCTCGCCGTAGACCGACACCCGCGTGGTGCCGAGCTTCTTGCCGAGGATCGACAGCGTGCGGTCGGTGAGCGGATTGACGTCGGCGATCTCGGCGTCGCCGAGCGACAGCTCGACGAAGGGCTGGTCGGTGCGCACGTCCTGCGACTTGCCGATCGGCACCGTCACGGCCTGGGTGCGCTTGCCCGGGCCGAAGTTGAGCGCCTTCTGGGCCGCGGCTGGGGCCGACAGATCGGGCAACAGCGGCGCGGCCACCGACGCCACGGCGACGAGCGCGGCGGACACGACGAGCGCCCGCCATCGCGGGCGACCGCTGCGCGGTGGTGACGGCGCCGCCGTCCTGTGTCTCGTGCCGACGTTCCCGTCCATGTCGTCCCCCAGTCCGTCCCTCGGCGACGCCGCGCCCCCCGGCACGATGCCGCCGTCTCGTTCACTCTCACTCCGCCGCCGCCCAGCTCCCGCTGGTCTCGCCGTCGTGCGGCACGCGATAGCTCTGCGTCTGGCCGCCGCGCGACACCACCACGGTGGTGCCGCTCTGGCGCTTGGGCGCCGGGCCGACCAGCTCCTCGAGCAGATCCTTCACCGTCACCCGCGCGGTCTTCGACTCGGTCGACTCGCCGGCCTTGCGCAGCAGGAGCGACAGCGAGCCGATCGACGCGGCGAGGCTGAGCTTCTGCCCGGCGGCGGTGTCGACCTCGAGCGTCACGGCCTTCGGGATCATCGGATTGGCGGCGCGCTCGTCGGCGACCTGGTCGACCGCGAGCACCCGGATGTCCTGCAGCAGCACCTGGGTCGAGGCCTGCTCCTTCTCCTGCCGGGTCAGCACCACGTCGACGCGGTCGCCGGGCAGCACGAAGCCGCCGACGCCGTCGACGTCGTTGACCCGGATGGTGACGGCCTTCATGCCGGGACCGACCAGCGCCGACAGCGTGGCGCGCTGGCCCGGCCCGGTGATCTTCACGGCGAGCACCGGCTCGTTCGGCTCGATCGGCGTGAGCACGACGCGCTTGCCTTCGGCGAGCAGGTCGGGAATGCGGGCGAAGGCGCCGGCCGGCAGCGCGTCGCTCGGCCACGCCGCCTCGCGCAGAACCTGGGGCGACAGCTCGTGGCCGTAGCGCAGCGGCCGCGCCGCCACCACCACGGTGCGGGACGCGACGGGCGGGCCGCGATCGGCCTCCAGGCTGCGCAAGCGCGCCTCGGCCTGGCTGTTGAGCCAGGTCCTGGTCGCGAACACGGCGAGCAGGCCGAAGACGGCCGCCACCGCGATCATGATGACTGTGCTGCTGCGCACCGGACGAATTCCTGCAGAGTCCGCGGATTGCGACTCCCAGACCGTAGCTAGGGCCTTGGAGAGTATTGAATTCGTGAACCGAACCCGAGTTTTGCCGGTATGCTGAAGACGCCCTGAAAGGTTATCGTCAACGAACCGTGCACGACGCCGCGCTGCGGCCGCGCGGCGTTAATCATGTCGCCGCGGCACAGGTAACGAGGAACCGCGCGACGGCACCGCAGGCGTTTCGAGCGGCCGGGCCTTCCCCCTGTTGCGCAGTCGACATGGTTACGGAATAGTTCGTCCCGCAAAGGGGGCCGCCATGCCGAAGACCATCGCCGTTCTCGCACCGGGTGAGATGGGCGCCGCCGTCGGGGCACGGCTCGTCGCCGGTGGAGCGCGCGTCGTCACCTCGCTCGCCGGCCGCAGCGCGGCGACCGCCGAGCGGGCCCGGCGCGCCGGCCTCGCCGTCGCCGAGAGCGACGCCGAGCTGGTCGCCGGCGCCGACCTCGTGCTCTCCATCGTGCCGCCCGGCGAGGCGGTCGCGGTCGCCAAGCGGCTGCGCCCGGAGCTGGCGCGGCTGCCGGAGAAGCCCGTCTATGTCGACTTCAACGCGGTGTCGCCCGACACGGTGCGGCACATCGCGGCGGCGCTCGCCGGGACGCGCTGCCCGTTCGTCGACGGCGGCATCATCGGGCCGCCGCCGAACGCCACGGCCCGCACCGTGTTCTACGTGTCCGGCGATCACGCCGGCCGCGCCGCGGCCATGCGCGACTTCGGTCTCGACGTGAGAGTGCTGGAGGGGCCGGTCGGCGCCGCCTCGGCCCTGAAGATGTCGTATGCCGGCATCACCAAGGGGCTGACCGCGATCGGCGCCGCCATGATGCTCGGCGCGACGCGGGCCGGCTGCGCCGGCGATCTCGCGGCCGAGCTCGCCGAGAGCCAGCCGCATCTCTCCAAGTGGCTCGGCCGCCAGGTGCCGGCCATGTTCCCGAAGGCCTACCGGTTCGTCGCCGAGATGGAGGAGATCGCCGACTTCCTCCACACCGACCGGCCGGCCTGCGAGATCTATCATGCGATCGCCATGCTCTATGCACGGCTCGCGGCCGCCGAGGGAACGGCCGATGTCGACGCCCTCGCCCGCTTCGTCGACGCCCCCGGACGCGCGAGCATCGGCGACGACGTGACGGCAACGACGACCGCCGCAGAGGTGGTCACCGCCGCCCCGGTCGCGGCCCCCGGACCGGAGAGCTGAGCGAGCTTTTCCGAACCACTCCCCGTGGCTCGACGAGCGTTTCGATCAGCAAGCCACACGGTCCGTCGCATCGCTCCGGCGGGACTCGTGGGCCCGCGCTCGTCGACCGGCGCGGACGACGGATCATCGTTCGAACGGGCTATTCGGCGCCACGTCCTACAACCAAACGTACTTTGCAGACAAAGAATCTCGACTTTTCCGAGAACGCGATTCTTTAACTATCCCGGACCTACGCTCCGCCAAAGCCTCCAGGTCCGCGTCGCGCCCGAGCACCGGTGCCGCGACGGAAGGGGCCTCGGTCCCGAGCGTATCATGACAGTCGAGTTCCAGCGTTTCGCGTTCGTGTCCGTTGCGGGGCTCCTGTGGCTGTCCGCCTGCGAGACCACGGCCGTGAAGCTGCCCGAGCTGCCGAGCTTCGGCCGCAGCGAGGCGACGGGATCCGTGCCCGTCGTGGTGGCCGACGCCGACGTCACCGGCTCGACGGCCGGCGCCGCGCCCAAGCTCCTGCAGGACGACATGACGCCGAGCGCGCCGAACGACGATCTCAGCGTCGGCCGCGAGCAGTTCCGGCAGGGCAACTACGGCAATGCCGAGAAGTACTGCCGCCGCTCGGTCGAGCAGACACCGAAATCCGCCGACGCGTGGCTGTGCCTCGCGGCCTCGTACGACCGGCTCAAGCGCTTCGATCTCGCCGATCGCGCCTATCTGCAGCTCATCCGCATCGTCGGCCGCAGCGCCGCGGTGCTCAACAACATGGGCTATTCCTACATGCTGCGCGGCGACTACCGCCGCGCCCGCGCCACCCTCAACGAGGCCGCCGCCAAGGATCCGGGCAATCCCTTCGTGCAGAACAACCTCGCGCTCCTCGCCGAGGCGACCGCCACGAAGGAAGGCATCCGGTAGCGGGCGGATCGCCCACGATCGCGGTCGCCGGCGTGACTTGGCCAAGCTGACTTCACCAAGCCGACTTGGCCGGGCGTGACGTCGCCGGTCAGATGTCCAGATCGACCCAGATCGCCGCGTGGTCGGAGGCGGCGTCCTTCTTGTCCTGGAGAGTCTCGTAGACGTCCCACTTCTTCGGGCGCACGCCGGGCCACATGCCCTTGCGCAACACGCCGCCGGCCGTGACCTTCGCGAACAACGCCGGCGACAGGAACAGATAATCGATCTTGTTGGCGGCCGAGCACGGCCCGTAGGTGCCCGGAAAGCCGCCGTCGTCGAACGCCGGATGCGTGAACGCGTCCTTCAGCTTCGAGCCGCGGACGAGCGGCGAGAGCGGATCGCTGTCCGGCGTGTCGTTGAGGTCGCCGATCACGGCCACGAAAGCGTCGCCCCGCGGATCGAGCGTCTTGTAGATCTCGCGCACGCGGGCGGCCTGCGCCTTGCGCCGCGCGTTCGACTCCTCGGGACGGCCGAATCCTTTGCTCTTGAAGTGATTCACGAGAACGATCAGCCGGTTCTTCTTGCGGGTCAGCACCGTGTATTCCGGACAGTCGCGCGAGAAGATGGGGTCGCCGTCTCCGTCCACATCGTCGACATGGCTGCGCATGGTCTCGATCGGAAATCCTTCGCGGCACAGGAGACCGACGTCGATGCCGCGATCGTCGTTTCCGTCGATGACCATCACGTGGCGGAACGGCACCCCGTCGATCGCCGGTATGATCAGACGATTGAAGTCACGCAACACCGGCCGGTTCTCCGCCTCGACGACGCCGACGACATCGGCCTCGAGATCGACGAGGACGCGCGCCGTGTTGCGCATGGCGTTCTCGTCGATCGGCTCGTCGCGCAGCTCGAGCGAGCCGACCCAGTCGGCGCGGCCGCCCGCCGTGATCTCGATGCCGCCGGTGCGCGGCCGGACCAGAAGACCGCCGCGGTTGCGCCGCAGGACGACGAACGGGCCGGTGTCGCTCTTCTCCAGTCCGAGCTCGATCATCAGCTTCGCCATCTGGCGCCGCGCTGCCGCCGTGTAGGAAACCTCTCCCAGGAGCCCGTTCAGCCTGGCGAAGGCGGCGAGGATGGGCCGCCCTTCGTCCCAGCTCTCCAGGTTCATGGCCTTGGCGCGGTCGAACAGGTTCTCGACATTGTAGGCGGCTAGCCTCATGGCACACCTCGGTCGGAGGGACGGCGGGTCCGCTCGGGCAGATCGGTGGTGGGAATGGCACAAGACGCTACCACAACCCGAGGATGCGTCGGCCGCATGACACACATTTGAACCGCCGGGAGAGGCAGGTCTTCGGACGGCCCTCCTTCACGCCCCCTGCGGCCGATCGTCCTGGCGGCTGGGCTTTTGCCGTTTCGCTCCGAAATCGCTAGAAGGCGGGTCCGATCGTACGGCGCCCGAGAGCCACGGGCGCCGGCGCGCCCCGACCCGGAGCAGACCCGCATGTTCGCCGACATCAAGACGTTCCTGGCCGAGCTGACCAGCGGGGACAAGCACCCGGCCCGGTTCGACGCGAGCGACTACCGGCTCGCCGCCGCCGCCCTGATGGTCCATGTCGCGACCCTCGACGCCAACCTCTCGGACGTCGAGCGCGCCAAGCTGCACACGCTCTTGAAGACCCGCTTCGCCCTCGACGACGCGGCGACCGACGAGCTGATCGACGCCGCCGTGGTGGCCGACCGCGACGCCGTCGACTTCTATCAGTTCACCAGCCTCCTGATGCGCACCCTCGACGAGGAGGGGCGCCGCAAGGTGGTCGCCATGATGTGGGAGATGGTGTTCGCCGACGGTGGCGTGACCGAGTTCGAGGACAACGTGATGTGGCGGGTCGCCGACCTCCTGGCCGTGCCGAACCGCGAGCGCATCGAGCTCAAGCGCGAGGTCGCGGCCGGCCGCGATCCGCTGGACGAGCCTCGGTGACGGCGGCGGCGCCGTCGCCCGTCGCCGTCGTCACCGGCGCCTCCTCGGGCATCGGTGCCGAGCTGGCGAAGCTGTTCGCCGCCGACGGCCATGCCGTGGTGCTGGTCGCGCGGCGCGCCGCCGATCTCAACGCCCTCGCCGACGAGATCGCCGCGACCGGCCGGCCGCGCCCGCATGTCGTGGTGCTCGACCTCGCGCAGCCCGATGCGGTGGCGCATCTGCGCGCCGCGCTGGCCGAGCGCGGCGCCGTGGCGAAGTATCTCGTCAACAATGCCGGCTTCGGCCTGCTCGGCGTCGCGACGTCGCTGGATCACGGCGAGCAGCTCGCGATGATCGACCTCAACGTCAAGGCGCTCACCGCGCTCAGCCTCGCCTTCGCCGACGATCTCGTCGCGCAGCAAGGCGGCCTCCTCAATGTCGGCTCGCTCGCCGGCTTCGTGCCGGGGCCCGGCATGGCCGTCTATTACGCCACCAAGGCCTTCGTGAACTCGTTCTCGGAGGCGCTGTGGCGCGAGCTCGGGCCGAAGGGCGTCGCCGTCACGGTGCTGTGCCCCGGTCCGGTGCCGACCGGGTTCCAGGCGCGCGCCGGCGTCACCGTCTCGGGCCTGCAGAGCATCCTCACCGTGACGGCCGCCGACGCCGCGAAGGCCGGCTACGATGCCCTGATGGGCCGCCGTCGCATGGTGGTCCCGGGGCGGCTCGCCAATCTGGTGCCGCTGTTCGCCCGCGTTCTCCCGCGCCGCACCATGATCGCGCTGATCGCCTCGACCCAGATCCGGCGCCTCGGCCCCGGCGGCGGGCTTTAGGCCCGGCAGTCGGCCGCGCGGCGGCAGGGCGAACCCGTTTCCTTCTTCACGACACCCACAGCAGGACCGTGCTGCCGCGGCAACACGCGGCAGCACGTGTTTTCTCACTTGGTCGCCATGCGTGGCATTACGCTTGCTTGTCGCATTGCGGCCCCTTTAGCCTTCCAGATTGTTCGCTTCGTGAAGCCGACCAGGACTACGCCGACCAGGAACGCGACGATGCCGGAGCCCGTACTGATCGTTCTGCACCAGGAAACCTCGACGCCGGGACGCGTCGGGCAGTTCCTGCAGGCGCGTGGCATCCCGCTCGACATCCGCCGCCCGCGCTTCGGCGAGCGCCTGCCCGAGACGCTGGCCGAGCACGCCGGTGCCGTGGTGTTCGGCGGCCCGATGAGCGCCAACGACCCGGACGACTTCGTCAAGCAGGAGATCGACTGGCTCGCCGTGCCGCTGAAGGAGCAGAAGCCGTTTCTCGGCATCTGCCTCGGCGCCCAGATGCTCGCCAGGCATCTCGGCGCCCGGGTCGCGCCACATCCCGAAGGCAAGGCCGAGATCGGCTACTATCCGCTGCGCGCGACGCTCGACGGTCATCGCGTCTGCCCGCACTGGCCGGCCCACGTGTACCAGTGGCACCGCGAGGGCTTCGAGCTGCCGGCCGGCTCGCGCCTGTTGGCCGAGGGCGACATGTTCCGGGTGCAGGCGTTCCGCCACGGCCCGGCCGCCTACGGCATCCAGTTCCATCCCGAGGTGACGCACGCGATGATGTGCCGGTGGACGACCCGCGGGCACGAGCGGCTGGCCTTGCCGGGTGCGCGGCCGCGGGTGGATCATTTTGCCGAGCGGCCCATGTACGACGGCGCCATCCGGGCCTGGCTGACCGAGTTCCTCGACGGCTGGCTCGCCGGCCCGCGGGCCGAGGCCCGCCCCGGCCGCGGCGCCGAGCGCGTCACCGGCATGGCGATGGCGGCCGGGCCTTACGCGGCGGGCTGATCGGTCGGCAAGCCCCTTTCCGATCATTCCGGGGCGCGGGCCGATGGCCCGCGAACCCGGAATCCAGCCCAGACCAATCCAGTCCAGACCTCAGAGATCGCCGCTGGTTTCCGGGTTCGCGGCTTGGCCGCGCCCCGGAATGACAGAGAGGCTTTCATCCACCCCACTCCTCGCCCTTTCCCGCAGGAAGGCGACGAAGGCGCGCAGCGGCGCCGGCAGATGGTCGCGGCCGGCGTAGTAGAGGAACGGGCCGGAGAAGCTCGGCCACCAGTCGGACAGGACCGGCACCAGCGTGCCGCGGGCGAGCGCCGGCGACAGCGCCGCCTCGAAGGTGGCGATGACGCCGAGCCCGGCCTCGGCTGCGGCGACCTCCAGATCGAGATTGGAGGCGACCAGCGGCCCCTTCGGGCTGATCCGCACCACCTCGCCGTCGCGCTCGAACTCCCAGGGCAGCGCGACGCCGCTCGGGAACCGGTGGCGGATGCAGGCATGATCGAGGAGGTCGCGCGGATGCGCCGGCGTCCCGTGCCGGGCGAGATAGGCGGGCGCCGCAGCGGCGGCGTAACGCTGGCGGCGCGGCCCGATCGGCACTGCGATCATGTCCTGCTCGAGCCGCTCGTCGTAGCGCACCCCGGCGTCGAAGCCGGCCGCCAGCACGTCGATGAAGCTGTCCTCGGCGACCACCTCCAGGGTGACCCACGGATGGCGCTCGAGGAACGCGCAGGCGATCGGCGGCAGCACGGGGCGGGCCACGATAGTCGGTACGTTGAGGCGCAGCGTCCCGGTCGGGCTGTCGCGCACGCTGTTGATCGCGTCGACCGCCGCCGCGACCTCGCCGAGCGCCGGGGCGAGCCGCTCCAGCAGCCGGGCGCCGGCCTCGGTCGGGGTGACGCTGCGGGTGGTCCGGTTGAGGAGCCGCACGCCGAGCCGCGCCTCCAGGCGCCGCACCGCTTCGCTCAGGCTCGACGGCGAGACGCCGCGCACCGCCGCCGCTCCGCGAAAGCTGCGGGCCCGTGCCACCGCCGCGAAGGCATCGAGATCGGCCAGATCCGCGTCGGCCATGATCCGCCTTTTGTCCTGAATTTCGCACAGCCCGTTCCGACAATGGCGCATTATCGAACAAAGTGCCAGCAGAGCGCCGACATCGTGCCGCTGGTCGGCGCGCGGCGGCGCGACCGCCTTACCGAGGCGCTCGGCAGCCTCGACGTCACAGTTGGGGCCGGACCACCTCGCGGCGATCGAGCGCGCCGTGCCGAAGGGCGCCGCCGCCGGCGCCCGCTGCGCCGAGTCCCAGATGGGGGTGCTCGACTCGGAGCGGTGATCGATGGCGCCGCGATCAAGCACTCGCGTCGCCCGCACGTCTATCGAACATGCAACAACACGGACACACCCCGCTCCGACGTGCCCGTGATGCCGCCGCCTCTAGTCGTTACGAGCTATGGAGATGAACCGATCTCGCGCCAGACGAACAGCTATTTGAAAATTATATATCCCCCACCGGTCAGAGCGATCTTCATTCGTCGACTCTCGTTATAAGTTTATTCATTGCCTGGAAATGACATTGGCCTCAACCAAAACGAGCTTCGCATCCATACCGGCCGTGGCGGCGTATCGCACCTGTCGCCGCCGGCCGTTACGGCCGGAGTTCCCCCGGCGGAGCGAACCAAGACGTGGCCGCCGATGCCTCCGACCGGAGAAGACCGATGTCGTTTCGCCTTCGCCTGACCCACAAGATCGCCGGTCTCGGCGTGCTCGGGATCGTCGGCCTCGCCGTGGTCGGCGGCCTTTATCTGACCGGCACGGCCGAGCAGTCGCGCTACCGCCTCGACGCCGCCACGGCCCGTACGCTCGACCGCGACGCGACCCGGGTACTGGTCGATCTCCTGGAGCTGCGGCGGGCCGAGAAGGACTTCCTGCTGCGCAAGGACGCCCGCTACGCCGACCGGCACGCCGCGTCGAGCCGAAAGGTCGCGGACGCGCTCGCGACCCTGCAGGCCGATGCCGGCAAGGCCGACGGCACGCTCGCCGCCGACATCGCGGCGGTGCGGGCCGGTTTCGACGTCTATGCGACGCAGTTCCGCACGCTCGCCGAGGCCCGCACCCGGCTCGGCCTCGACGAGAGCTCCGGGCTCGAGGGCTCGCTGCGCAAGAGCGTGCACGCGATCGAGCAGCAGGTGAGCCGCCTCGATCAGCCGCAGCTCCTCGTCACCATGCTGATGATGCGACGGCACGAGAAGGACTTCATGCTGCGTGGCGACGCGCGCTACGGCGCCGAGATGAAGACGCGGGACGGCGAGTTCCGCACCAAGCTCGCCGCGGCCGACATGCCGGATGCGGCCCGCGCCGTCGTGACGATGGCTCTCGCCGCCTATCAGGCCGACTTCGCCGCCTGGATGGCCGAGGCGCAGCGGGTCGCCGTCGCCCAGAAGGCCGTGTCGGAAACGTTCGCCGCCATCGAGCCGCGGATCGACGCGATCCACACGGCGCTGGAGACCGCCCGCACGCGCAGCGAGGCGGCCGAGACGGCGGCGATCGACCAGACCTCGGATCGTCTGAAGATCGTCATCCTCGCGGTCGTCGGCGCCGTCGCGATCCTCTCGCTGCTGATCGGGCGGTCGCTGTCGCGTCCCCTCACGGCGATGACGGCCGGCATGCAGCGGCTCGCCGGCGGGGACTTCGATGTCGCGCTGCCGGGCCTGTCACGCACCGACGAGGTCGGCGACATCGCCCGCGCCGTCGAGGTGTTCAAGGTGAAGGCGCAGGAGCGCTCGCGCCAAGAGGCGATGGCGCAGGCCGAGCGCGAGCGCGCCGCCGCGGCGGTCCGCAAGGCCGACATGGTGCGGCTCGCCGATCAGTTCGAGCAGGCGGTCGGCGGCATCATCGCGACCGTGTCGGCGGCGTCGACCGAGCTGGAGGCGACCGCCGGCACGCTCACGCGCACGGCCGACACGACCCGGCAGATGTCGACGAGCGTCAGCGCCGCGTCGGAGGAGGCGTCGACCAACGTGCAGGCGGTCGCCGCGGCGGCCGACGAGCTGACCGCCTCGGTCGGCGAGATCGGCCGCCAGGTGCAGACGTCGAGCCGCATCGCCGAGTCCGCTGTGACCGAGGCGACCCGCACCGACGCGCGGGTGGGCGAGCTGGCGGACGCGGCCGGGCGCATCGGCGACGTCGTCAAGCTGATCACGGCGATCGCCGAGCAGACCAACCTGCTGGCGCTCAACGCCACCATCGAGGCGGCACGGGCCGGCGAGGCAGGCCGCGGCTTCGCCGTGGTCGCCTCCGAGGTGAAGGCGCTCGCCGCCCAGACCGCCAAGGCGACAGACGAGATCGCCGCCCAGGTCGGCGGCATGCAGTCGGCGACGACCGAGTCGGTGACGGCGATCAAGGCGATCGGCGGCACCATCGGGCAGATCGCCGAGGTCGCCGCGGCGATCGCCGCCGCCGTCGAGGAGCAGAACGCCGCGACGACCGAGATCTCGCGCAACATCCAGCACGCCGCCGCCGGGGCCGCCGAGGTGTCGTCGACGATCGTCCAGGTGAAGCGCGGCGCCGAGGAGACCGGGGCCGCCTCGGGCGAGGTGCTGCAGGCGGCGAGCCGGCTCGCCCGCGAGAGCAGCCGGCTGCGGCAGGAGGTCGACACCTTCCTGGCCACCGTGCGGGCGGCGTGACCCGCTCAATGCGGCCCGAAGCTTAGGCACTCCTTAAACGGTTCGGGCCATAACGGGCCCGCAATCAGTCCTGTGCCGCGGGGGCCGGGCTGCCGGCACGTGCCGGCACGTGCGGTCCGGAGGCGGGTCCCAGAAGTCTCTTTCGATGTCTCTGACCATCTCGCGCCGGGTCGGCGCGCTCGTGCTGCTCGCCGTTCTCGCCTGCCTCGCCATCATGGTGGTCCAACTGCTCGCCTTGCGCAGCTCGCTCGAGCAGGAGCGGCGCGCCGCCGTCATGGCGCAGGTCCAGTCCGCCGTCGCCATCGTCCGCGACTACGCGGCCAAGACCGAGAAGGGTCAGCTCCCGCAAGCCGAAGCACAGGAGCGCGCCAAGACGGCGCTGCGCGCCATCCGGTTCGGGCAGGACGACTACGTCTTCGTCTACGGCACCGACGGCATGACGCTGGTGCTCGGGCCGCGCGCCCAGCTGGAGGGCACGAACCGCATCGACAACAAGGATCCGAAGGGCGTCTACACGGTGCGCGGGCTGATCGCCGCGGCCCAGCGCGGCGGCGACTTCGTGGCCTACGAAGCACCCCGGTCCGGCAGTTCCGAACCAGCCCCGAAGATCGGCTATGCCGCGATGGGGCCGTGGAGCTGGGTGGTCGGCACCGGTGTCTACACCGACGATCTCGATCAGGTCTTCTGGGCCTCGGCGCGCACGACGCTCCTGTGGGCGGCGGGGCTGGTCGCCGTTCTCTGCGTCGTCGCCGTGACACTCGCCCGCGGCCTCGTGGGACCGCTGAAGACGATGACTTCGGCCATGGGCGAGCTGGCCGCCGGCAAGCTGGACGTCGAGATTCCCGGGGTCGGCCGCAAGGACGAGGTCGGCGCCATGGCCGACGCGGTCGCGGTGTTCAAGACCAACGCGGTCGAGCGCCGGCGGCTCGAAGCCGAGCAGCACGAGGCGGAGGCCCGAGCCGCGGCGCAGCGCAAGGCCGACATGGTGCGGCTCGCCGATCAGTTCGAGCAGGCGGTCGGCGGCATCATCGCCATGGTCTCGTCGGCGGCGACCGAGCTGGAGGCGACCGCCACCACGCTCACCCGCACGGCCGACCAGACCCAGCAGAAGTCGGCGACGGTCAGCGCGGCGTCCGAGGAGGCCTCGAGCAATGTCCAGGCCGTCGCCGCGGCGACCAACGAGATGACCTCGTCGATCGGCGAGATCTCGCGCCAGGTGCAGACCTCGAGCCGCATCGCCGACGACGCGGTGAGCCAGGCGGCGAAGACCGACGCCCGCGTCGGCGAGCTGTCGCAGGCGGCGAGCCGCATCGGCGACGTGGTCAAGCTGATCACCGACATCGCCGAGCAGACCAATCTCCTGGCGCTGAACGCCACCATCGAGGCGGCCCGCGCCGGCGAGGCCGGCAAGGGATTCGCCGTGGTGGCCCAGGAGGTGAAGGCCCTGGCCGGCCAGACCGCCAAGGCGACCGGCGAGATCTCGGCGCAGATTTCCGCCATGCAGGCGGCGACGCAGGACTCGGTCGCCGCCATCAAAGAGATCTCAGGCACCATCGGGCAGATCGCCGAGGTCGCCTCGGCCATCGCGGCCGCCGTGGAGGAGCAGGGCGCGGCGACGGCCGAGATTTCACGCAACATCCAGCAGGCGGCCTCGGGCACCAGCCGGGTCGCCCAGAACATCGTCGAGGTGAGCCGCGGCGCCGAAGAGACCGGCGCGGCCTCCGGCGAGGTCCTCAACGCCGCCGGCCAGCTCGCGATCGAGAGCAACCAGCTCCGCAGCGAGGTGACGAAGTTCCTCGACACGGTCCGGGCCGCCTGAGCCTGCCCGTCCCGGAAAGCCCGGACCCGGCACGCCGGGTCCGTCGGCGGCGTCGGAGGCGCCGATCGCCTCCCGCTTGCCTCCCTGGCCTGCGACATGCATGGGTTCCGGCCCCGTCCGGAGACCTCCCCCGTGCCTGCCTGGTCCGCTCAGCCGCCCCGCCTGCCCGGCGACGCCCCGATCGCATCCACCCTGCGCGACGCGGTGCGCCGATGACCGCGACCTGGACGCCCCGCGTCATCGCGGCCGCCGTGATCGCCCTCGGCCTCGCCGCGGCCGTTCAGCACGCCACCGGCGGCCACAGCATCTGGCTCGCCTTCTTCGCCGTGCTGGCGACCGTGCTGATGTGGGCGACCCGGGTGGTGCCGGAGTATCTCGCCGCCTTCGTGTTCTTCGTCGTCTGCGTCGTCGGCCTCGTCGCTCCCGCCCCGGTGGTGCTGTCGGGCTTCACCGGGCCGGCCGCCTGGCTGGTCTTCTCGGGATCCGTGATCGGCGCCTCGCTCGGCCACACCGGTCTCGCCGACCGGCTCGGCGCCAAGCTCGCGGCAGTCGCCAACGGGTCGTTCCCGGCGGTGATCACGCGGGTCGCCGTGTTCGGCACCGGGCTCGCCTTCCTGATGCCGTCCGGCATGGGCCGCATCTTCCTCCTGGCGCCGCTGCTTGCCGCCTTCGCCCAGCGCGCCGGCCTGGCGAAAGGCTCGCGCGGCCGCGCCGGCGTGATGCTGGCCGGGCTCTACGGCACGTTCTTTCCGGCGATGGGCATCCTACCCGCCAACGTGCCGAACAACGTGCTGGCCGGCCTCCTGGAGACCACCGGGCTCGGCGTCCCGACCTTCTCCGAATATCTGCTGCTGCACTTCCCCGTCGTCGGGCTCGCCAAGCTCCTGCTGCTGATCGGCGTCCTCGTCGTCATGTTCCGCGACGTCGGACCGGTGCCGGCCCCGCAGGCGGACCCGCCGCCGGCGATGTCGACGGGCGAGAAGCGCCTCACCGTGCTGCTCGCCGCCACCATCGGCCTGTGGCTCACCGACAGCCTGCACGGGGTCTCGGCCACCTGGGTCGGCATGGCGGCCGCCCTGGTGTGCCTGTGGCCGGGCACCGGGCTGTTGCCGCCGAACCCGATGAAGAGCGTCGCGTTCGAGCCGATCATCTACGTCGCCGGCGTGGTCGGGCTCGGCGCCGTGGTCGGCCATACCGGGCTCGGCGCGACGCTCGGCGAGGTGCTGACCGTGGTGGTGGCGCCGCTCGCCGGCAGCGCGATCGCGAGCTATGTCGGGCTGGCCGCGGTGGCGGCGTCGCTCGGGCCGCTGGTCACCGCCGTCGGCGTGCCGGCGATCCTCACCCCGATCGCACCCGTGCTCGCCGCCGCGACCGGCCTGCCGGTCGCGACCGTGACGATGAGCCAGGTGCTCGGCTTCTCGACCATCTTCCTGCCCTACCAGGCGCCGCCGCTCGCCGTCGCGGTGCAGATCGGCGCCCTGCCGGTGCGCGAGGCGGTGCGCGCCTGCCTGATCCTGGCGGCGCTGACGATCGTGCTCCTGTGGCCGCTCGACGTCCTGTGGTGGATGCTGCTGGGGCGGCTGTAGCCGCCCCGGCGTCGCCAACCGCGGCAGGGTCGGGGACGTGACCGGAAAACCGCCGGAGCCCGCTCCGACGGAGATCAGACGGCATCTGCCCGATCACTCGGGGTCATTCCGGAGCGACGCTATCCGGTCCGGCCTTCGGCCAGCCGACGACAGGCTCCGCGCCGAACCCGGAATTCAGCCGAGGCGAAGCTCGTCGCTGGATTCCGGACTCGCGGCTTCGCCGCGCCCCGGAATGACGACGTGCCGATCAACCGGAATGGGTATCACTCGGCCTGGATCAGCGTGGCGACGCAGTCGACCGGGTCGTAGATCGACACCTGCAGCACCGGATAGTTCTTCTTGATCACGCGGCCGGCCTGCTCGGCCGCCTCGACAGTCGGAAACGACCGCTTGGTCTGACGGTCGACCTGGAGCAGGTAGCGACCGGTCTCGGGCTGGCGGCGCTGCGTCCGCGGCTCGGCGGCCGCGACGGCCGCCTCGGGAGCCACGAGCTTCGTGAGGGTCTTGCCCCCGGCGCGAGTCGCCATGTGTGGTATTCCTTCCAAAAGTCCAAATGGTTGAGGGATCGGAGGTCGGATGCGGCGGCGACCGGCCGACGGATCGGCGGCGCAGCGACGCATCATCACGGACGAACACGATCACCGACGAACAATGGCCGTCCGGGCACACGCCATGCACGTTCCGCGCCGAATGGGGCGGATCGAGATCGCGCGACGGATCGGACCGGATGGGATGGTGGAGCCGAGGGGATTTGAACCCCTGACCTCCGCAGTGCGATTGCGGCGCTCTCCCAACTGAGCTACGGCCCCGCCGCTCGCGGCCGCAAGGGCGGCGAGCCATCAGGTGGCGCCATTTACGGGTCCGGTCAGGACAGTGTCAAGGACTGTCGGGCGATCGTGACGGAAGTCCACTCCGGCGTGACCGGAATGCCGCGCCGGCCGCCGCGCCCGCCGTTTACCAGCGGCGAAACAGCGCCGTCCTTGGCCCTTGCCGCTGTCGGACCGGAACGGTACACGTCGCTCGGCCCGGGCCCGCCGCGTCCGCGCGCCGCACGCGCATTGCGATCACCCGACGAGACCCGCGAGATGATTGAATTCCTTGGTTTCATCAGCACCCTGCTGACGCTCTACGTCTACATCCTGATCGCATCGGCGGTGCTGAGCTGGCTGATCGCCTTCAACGTGGTCAACACCCGCAACCAGGCCGTCTCGGTGATCGGCGAGTTCCTCTACCGAATCACCGAGCCGGTGCTCCGGCCGATCCGGCGCGTGATGCCGGACCTCGGCGGCATCGACATCTCGCCCGTCATCGTGATCCTGGTGATCTTCTTCATCCAGTCGGTGATCCTGCCGAATCTCGCACGGGCGCTGGTGTGACGGCTGCGGCCGATTCGGCGGAGCATCCCTGGATCGCGGCACCCGACGGCCTGGTCGTGACGGTGCGGCTGACCCCGCGCGGCGGCCGCGACGGCTTCGACGGCATCGATCGGCTCGCCGACGGCCGGGCCGTGCTGAAGGCCCGGGTGCGCGCCGCCCCGACCGAGGGCGAAGCCAACGCCGCCCTCACCACCCTGTTCGCCAAGTCCCTGAAGCTGCCGGCTCGCGCCGTCGCGCTGGTCGCCGGCGATACCGCCCGCATCAAGCGAATCAAGATCACGGGCGACGCCGCGACCCTCGCGGCCGCGCTCGCCCGCCTGTCCGGAGTCTCCGCATGACCGCTCGTCTCATCGATGGAAAGACCGCCGCCGAGGCGGTGCGGGCCGGCGTCGCCGCCGAGGTGGCGCGGCTCTCGGCCGCGCACGGCCTCGTCCCCGGCCTCGCCGTGGTGCTGGTCGGCGACGACCCGGCAAGCGCCGCTTACGTGCGCAGCAAGGGCAAGCAGACGGTCGCGGCGGGCATGCGCTCCTTCGAGCATCGCCTGCCGGCGACCGCCACGCAGGACGAGGTGCTTTCCGTCGTCGCGCAGCTCAACGCCGACCCGAGCGTCCACGGCATCCTGGTCCAGCTCCCGGTGCCGAAGCAGATTGACCCGCATGCCGTGATTCTCGCCATCGACCCGATGAAGGACGTCGACGGCCTGCATCCGCTCAGCGCCGGCCTGCTGGCGAGCGGCCTGCCCGGCCTCGTGCCCTGCACGCCGCTCGGCTGCCTCTACATGGCGAAGACCGTGCATGCGTCGCTCGCCGGGATGGAGGCCGTGGTGGTCGGCCGCTCGAATCTCGTCGGCAAGCCCGTCGCCCAACTGTTGTTGCGCGAGAACGCGACCGTGACGATCGCCCATTCGCAGACCCGCGATCTGCCGGCGGTGTGCCGTCGCGCCGACCTCCTGGTCGCGGCGGTCGGCAAGCCGGGCTTCATCCGGGGCGACTGGATCAAGCCGGGCGCCACCGTGATCGACGTCGGCATCAACCGGGTGCCGACCGCAGACGGCAAGGGCCGGCTCACCGGCGACGTCGCCTTCGAGGAGGCCGTGCAGGTCGCCGGGGCCGTCACGCCGGTGCCGGGCGGCGTCGGCCTGATGACGGTGGCGTTCCTGCTGGTCAACACGGTGCGGGCCGCCTGCGCGGCCGCCGGCCTGCCGGCGCCGAAGATCTAAGACCGTCATTCCGGGGCGCGGACCATAGGTCCGCGAACCCGGAATCCAGCGGCAAGCGCCGAAGCCGGGGCTGGATTCCGGGTTCGCTGCTTCGCAGCGCCCCGGAATGACCCCGCGATACCTTGCCATTCTGCGAGCCGCGAATTAGCACTCCGCCGTCACACGCGCGGGCCGCCACGGGCGACCCTCGTCACACGCGCAACGGCCGGCGCAGGCGGGCCGTCCCGCACAACCAGCCCCCTCAGAAGGCTCATCATGGCGACCTACAAGCTTCTCCTGCTTCCCGGCGACGGCATCGGCATCGAGGTGATGGCCGAGGTGAAGCGGCTGATCGCGTGGATGAACCAGAACGGGCTCGGCACCTTCGAGACCGAGGAGGGGCTGGTCGGCGGCGCCGCCTACGACGACGCCGGCGTGGCGATCACGGACGCCACCATGGCGCTGGCGATGGCGGCCGACGCCGTGATCTTCGGCGCGGTCGGCGGGCCCAAGTGGGCGTCGGTGCCCTACGAGGCGCGGCCCGAGGCCGGCCTCCTGCGGCTGCGCAAGGATCTCGGCCTCTACGCCAATCTGCGCCCGGCGATCTGCTACCCGGCGCTCGCCGAGGCCTCGTCGCTCAAGCGCGAGGTGGTCGACGGGCTCGACATCATGATCGTGCGCGAGCTCACCGGCGGCGTCTATTTCGGCGAGCCGAAGACCATCGTCGACCTCGGCAACGGCCAGAAGCGCGCCATCGACACCCAGGTCTACGACACCTTCGAGATCGAGCGCATCGGCCGGGTCGCCTTCGAGCTGGCGCGCAAGCGCCGCAACAAGGTCGCCTCGATGGAGAAGCGCAACGTCATGAAGTCGGGCGTGCTGTGGAACGAGGTGATGACCGCGCTCCACGCCCGCGAGTTCCCGGACGTCGCGCTCGAGCACGTGCTGGCCGACGCCGGCGGCATGCAGCTGGTGCGCTGGCCCAAGCAGTTCGACGTCATCGTCACCGACAACCTGTTCGGCGACATGCTGTCAGACGTCGCCGCGATGCTGACCGGTTCGCTCGGCATGCTGCCGTCCGCCTCGCTCGGCGACGTCGATCCGGCGACCGGCACCCGCAAGTCGATGTACGAGCCGGTGCACGGCTCGGCGCCGGACATCCAGGGCAAGGGCATCGCCAACCCGATCGCCATGCTGGCGTCGTTCGCGATGGCGCTGCGCTACTCGTTCGGGCTGGGCAAGGAGGCCGACATGGTCGAGCAGGCGATCGCCGCGACGCTCGACAAGGGCCTGCGCACCGCCGACATCACGTCCGAGGGCTGCAAGGTCGTCGGCACGCGCGAGATGGGCGAGGCGGTGATCGCCGAGGTGGCCCGCATCGCCGGGAAGTGAGGCGCCTCTCGACCCTCTCCCGTGGGGAGAGGGTCGGGCGCGAGCGCAGCTCGCGACCGGGGTCCGGGGCGTATGCGCCGATGGCTGGCCTCGGCACCCCTCACCCGGATCTCGCGCAGCCGCGCGAGATCCGACCTTTCCCCGCCGGGGAGAGGTGAAAAAGAGCGTCGTGTCCCGTCAGTACCGCGACCAGCCCGGGATATCGAACTGACCGGGCAGCGGGGCGCGCGACCACGAGCCCGGGAAGGCGTTGTTGTCCATCCAGTGCGGGAACACCGTGTAGGACGGCGACAGGGCGTAGTCGCTGTAGTGCTGGCTGTTCGGCAGCGGCTCGCGGCCCGGATCCAGGAACGAGCGCTTGCGCACCGTGACACGCGACGCCGGCCGGCCGTTGTAGTCGGCGACGATGTCGTAGGTCTTGGCCTGGCGGCGCTTGGTCGCGGCCTCGGCCTCCGGCGCGGAGAACAGCACGGCCACGAGCCCGGCGGCGGCCGCGCAGGCGACGAAGGTCATCGGGCGCATCGGAACCTCTCGAGCGTTGTCGAACGCGAACGTCAGTCTTACCGTCGATTCCCGTAGCACGACAAGGCAACGACCGCGTTAACGGGCTGGTTCCGCGGCGTTTCCCGCCCACCTGTGGCGGCCCTGCTGCACTCGGCGGGATTTCGATGCGGGCATCAGTAGTTGCGCGGCGGGGCATAGGGGCTCGCCTTGCGGGCGACGGCCGGGTTCGGCCCACGCGGATCGGTCGTCTGGACGAGCGGGCTGGCCGAGCAGCGGGGGCTGTTGACCATTCGGGCGCGCAGAAAAGCGTCGGCGTCCTTGGCCGGCAGCGCACGGTCCAGCACCAGCCGGTCGATCAGGCAGGCGAGCCGGGCCGCCGACGGCCGGCTGCCGTCCGCCTCGCAGTACCAGCCCTTCAGGTAGACGGCCGTGGTCGAGAACCGGCTCAAGAAGACGAAGCACGGCTTGCGCAGCCCGTCGGAGAAGAAGGTCGCGTCGACGGCGCGCAGGTCGCCGTACCGCGTCTCCAGGTCCCAGTGATTGCGCCCGAACTGGCCGCTGAACTGGCGCGCCACCGGCATGGTCCGCATCTCGCCGCGGAAATCGGTCTCGCCGAACCAGTTCGACGGCGCCTGGACGAGGGCCACGGTGAGGTCCTGGTCGCGCGCCAGCACGTTGCCGTACTGGCGGATCTCGACCCGTCCGATGCCGCGGCTCGTCGCCACCAGGCCGCGCCCGCCGAGGCGCTCGAGCGATGGGTCGGCGAGCCGGAACGACGGCTGGTCGTCCGAGCGCGTCACCTGGAAGCTCGACACCCAGAGAATCACGAGCCCGATCAGGCCGAGCACGAGGAGGCCGACCAGATAGAAGCCGTAGCGGATCATCACGCCGGCCGTGGAGACCACGGCGCCGACGGGCGAGCGGTCGAATCGGGAATCGTCCGGACCGAGATACGGGGTGGCCATGAAACGCACCGAAGCCTATATGGGGCCTCGCGCCGCCGTGGGCGAGGCGCGGGCGAGCCATGCGTTGTCTCGACCGACGTTCTCGCCTAGAAGCGGTTGCGCTTTCGTGTCTCCCGGAACGAGACCGAGGGATATTAATCCTGGGAGTAAACTATGGGTTACAAGGTCGCGGTGGTCGGCGCCACGGGCAATGTGGGCCGCGCCATGCTGGAGATCCTCGCCGAGCGGCAGTTCCCGGCCGACGAGGTGGTCGCAATCGCGTCCCGGCGCAGCCAGGGCGTCGAGGTCTCCTACGGCGACACGACCCTCAAAGTGAAAGCCCTGGAGCACTACGACTTCTCCGACGTCGACATCTGCCTGATGTCGGCCGGCGGCTCGGTGTCGAAGGAGTGGTCGCCCAAGATCGGCGCGCAGGGCTGCGTCGTCATCGATAACTCGTCGGCCTGGCGCTACGACGCGGACGTGCCGCTGATCGTGCCCGAGGTGAACGCCGACGCGGTCGAGGGCTTCCGCAAGAAGAACATCATCGCCAACCCGAACTGCTCGACCGCGCAGCTCGTCGTCGCGCTCAAACCGCTGCACGACCGCGCGACCATCAAGCGCGTCGTGGTGTCGACCTATCAGTCGGTGTCGGGCGCCGGCAAGGAGGCGATGGACGAGCTGTTCTCGCAGACCAAGTCGGTCTTCACGCTCGACGAGATGCAGGTGAAGAAGTTCCCCAAGCGCATCGCCTTCAACCTGATCCCCCAGATCGACGTGTTCATGGAGGACGGGTACACGAAGGAAGAGTGGAAGATGATGGCCGAGACCAAGAAGATTCTCGACCCGAAGATCAAGCTCACCGCCACCTGCGTGCGCGTGCCGGTCTTCGTCGCCCACTCCGAGGCCGTGAACATCGAGTTCGAGCAGCCGATCACGCCCGACGAGGCGCGGCAGATCCTGTCGACCGCGCCGGGCTGCCTGGTGATCGACAAGCGCGAGCCCGGCGGCTACGTGACGCCCTACGAGGCGGCCGGCGAGGACGCCACCTACATCAGCCGCATCCGCGAGGACGCGACGGTGGAGAACGGCCTCGTGCTGTGGTGCGTCTCCGACAACCTGCGCAAGGGCGCGGCGCTGAACGCCGTGCAGATCGCCGAATGCATGCTCAAGCGCAACCTTCTCCAGCCGAAGAAGAAGGCCGCCTGACCCGACACGCCGCCCGCGCGGCGCGATGACACGAAGCCCGGCCGAGGGCGTTCCTCGCGCCGGGCTTCGCTTTTTGCCGGACGCGCCCGCGTCCGGAGCGGCCGAAGCGCCGCCGACCGTGCCCAAGAACACTACTCTTCACAAAGACTGCCCTCGCAAGACGGCCCCCGGAAACGCCCTTTCGGACACGAGAACGATCAAGGCGGTGCGCGCACCGCCCCGAAGGAGCCCCTGTGACGAGACCCCCGCGTACGTTCACCTATCTGTTCGATCCGCTGTGCGGCTGGTGCTACGGCGCCGCCCCGGCCCTGCACCGGCTCGCGGCGATGCCGGACATCACCATCGCGCTGCTGCCGACCGGCTTGTTCGCCGACGGCGCCAGCCGGCCGATGACCGACGCCTTCGCCGACTACGCCTGGTCCAACGACAAGCGCATCGAGACGCTGACCGGCCAGCCGTTCACCGACGCCTATCGCGACACCGTGCTGGGCGACCGCATGCGGCGCTTCGATTCCGGCCCGGCGACGCTGGCGCTCGCCGCCGTGGCGAGCACCGAGCCGCGGCGCGAGATGGGCGCGCTGTCGACCCTCCAGGCCGCCCGCTATGTCGATGGCCGCGACATCACGGCACCGGCCGTGCTGGCGGCCATCCTGGCCGACCACGGCTTCGGCGCCGCGAGCGCCCTGGTGGCGGCGCCGACCGACGCGCTGAAGGCCTTCAATGCCGATCGGATTCTTCGCGCCCGCACCTTGATGCAGGCGGTCGGGGCGCAGGGGGTGCCGACCCTGGTGCGGCACACGCCGGAAGGACCGCAGCGGCTCGACTCGGGCCTGCTGTTCGCCGGCCCCGAACGGATTTCCGAGGCCCTGGCGACGGGGTGACTGACGGCGGGTGAAGGCGCTCGGCCTCGTGTCCCGGGCGCGGCGCGACGCGCCGCGAACCGGGACCCAGGGGCGATCGAGCGAGGCGGTTTCAGTCGGTCATCCCGTGCGGCCCCTGGGCCCCGGCTCTGCGGCGCATCAGGCCTGCGGCCTGAAGCGCCTTGTCCGGGGCACGCAGCATCCGGGGGACGCAGCCGGAGCGCGGGGCGAGCAAAGTCACGCGCTCTCGGTGAGGTCCTCCCAGACCTCGAGCGTCACGGCGCCGCCGAGGACCTGGCGCCACGCCTGGAGGAAACTCTGGATGCGCAGGTCGCCGGCGATGCGCTGGCGGCTCATCTCCACCGCCTCCGGGGTCTCGTAGACGATCTCCTGGATGAACTGGGCGGGATCGTCGACGTTGCGCAGGAGGCGCATCGAGGTGCCGCCGAGCAGCCCGTAGAAGGGCGCGGTCGCCTGCACGACCGAGCGCACATAGGCCGGATCGGCCGAAGGCAACGTGACTTTCAGAAGAAGGACTCTCCGCACGCTCCCGCCGGCCGTCGCCATCCCCGCCCCCGCTCAGGTGGTCGCGAGCTCCTGCTGCGACCGCTTGGCGAAGGTAGCGCGGATCGGATGCGCCGGATAGACGCCGAGAATCTTCAGCGTCTTCGGCTGCGAGAAGAAGGCGAGCTCCTCCAGCGCGAGCTTGAGACCGCGCTCCTCCGGATGGCCCTCGACGTCGGCGTAGAACTGGGTCGCGGCGAAATTGCCCTCGAGCATGTAGCTCTCGAGCTTGGTCATGTTGATGCCGTTGGTGGCGAAGCCGCCGAGCGCCTTGTAGAGCGCGGCCGGGATGTTGCGCACCTGGAACACGAACGTGGTGATCACCGGCCCGTTGTTCGGCTCGGCGACGGCGGGCTCCTTCGACAGCACGATGAAGCGCGTCGTCGAATGCGACTCGTCCTCGACGTTCTCGGCGAGGATGTCGAGCCCGTAGATCTCGGCGGCGAGGCGCGACGCGATGGCGGCGCGGGTCTTGTCGCCGGCCTCGGCGACGATGCGCGCGGCGCCCGCCGTGTCGGCCTGGACCTTGGTGACGGCGCCGAGCTTGCGCAGGAAGCGGCGGCACTGGCCGAGCGCCATGATGTGGCTCTCGACCGTCTTCAGGCCTTCGAGCGTCGCCCCCTTGGGCGCCATCAGCTGGTTGCGGATCGGCAGGAACCACTCGGCCACGATGCGCAGCCGCGAGGTCGGCATCAGGTGATGGATGTCGGCGACCCGCCCGGCGACCGAGTTCTCGATCGGGATCATGCCGAGCGTCGCCTTGCCGGACGAGACCGCCGTGAAGGCGTCCTCGAAGGTCGGGCACGGCACCGGCGTGTAGTCGGGATAGGCCTCGCGGCAGGCGATGTCCGAGTTGGCGCCCGGCTCGCCCTGAAAGACGATCTTTTTCTGGTCCATGATGGTCTCGGGTAAAGCCCCGGCGGGCGGGCGAGTCAATCCGCGTGTCGGCCGACGGGGCGGCGTGTCGGTCAGTCGGGGTGTCGGCCGCGGCCGGCCAGGATCGCGCGGGCAGCGTCGAGGTCGGCCGGCGTGTCGACGCCGAGCGGCACCGAGACGACCACGGCGACGTCGATCCGCATGCCCGCCTCCAGCGCCCGGAGCTGCTCCAGCCGCTCGCGCCGCTCCAGCACCGACGGCGGCAGCGCGACGAAGCGAGCGAGCGCGGCGCGCCGATAGGCGTAGAGCCCGATGTGGTGGTAGAGAGGCCCGTCGCCCCACGGCGCCGTCGCCCGGGTGAAATAGAGCGCCCGCAACCGCCGGTCCGCGACCGGGCTCCCGACCACCTTGACGACGTTCGGGTTGGTGCGCTCCTCGTCGCGCACGATCTCGGCCGCGAGCGTCGCGATGTCGACAGATGGATCGTGGAGCGGCGCGACCGCGGCGGCGACGTCGGCCGGCGCGAGCGTCGGCAGGTCGCCCTGCACGTTGACGACGGTTCCGAACCGGCCCTCGGGGTCGATCGTCTGCAGCGCCTCGAAGATGCGGTCGGAGCCCGACGGATGGTCGCCCCGGGTCAGCACGGCATGCCCGCCGGCAGCCGCGACGACGGCGCGGATCGCCTCCGAATCGGTGGCGACGACCACCGGCCCGATCCCGGCCTCGACGGCGCGGCGCATCACGTGGACGATCATCGGCACGCCGCCGATGTCGGCCAGCGGCTTGTCGGGAAGCCGCGTCGCGGCGAGCCGGGCCGGGACGAGAACGACGGTGTCGGACAAGGACATGACGGATGCCGGATCGGGAAACGGCGGAGCGCCGTTGCGCAGCCGCGAACCGCGGCCTTCGGCGGCGCTTATACGTGTTGCAAGGCGCGCCGCAAACCCGCTATGTCTGCCTGGAACCTCGTGCGGCACCCCCGCCGTAGACGCTCTTTCCCCCGGAGCCCGTGCGCGATGGATTCTTTCGAGCTCAACAAGATCGCCGGCGCGTTCCTGTTCAGCGCCGCCTGTGTCGTTGCCCTCAACGTCACGGCCGGCATCATCTTTTCGCCGGAGAAGCCCGAGCAGCCGGGTTACGCCATCGCGGTGGCGGGCGAGACCGCGGCGCCGAAGGCCGCCGCCGACGCCCCCGCCGAGCCGCCGATCACCACGCTGCTCGCGTCGGCGAGCATCGACCGTGGCGCCGCGGCGGCGCGCAAATGCGAGTCCTGCCACACCTTCGACAAGGGCGGCGCCAACAAGGTCGGCCCCAACCTGTGGGGCGTGGTCGGCCGGCCGCACGCCTCGCATGCCGGCTTCAAGTACTCGGCCGCCATGGCGGCGAAGACCGGCCCGTGGACGATCGAGGAGCTGAACGCCTTCATCCAGAATCCCAAGGCGGCGGTTCCGGGCACCGCGATGGCG
This sequence comes from Rhodoplanes elegans, assembly GCF_016653355.1. Lineage (GTDB taxonomy): Bacteria > Pseudomonadota > Alphaproteobacteria > Rhizobiales > Xanthobacteraceae > Rhodoplanes > Rhodoplanes elegans. Next base: position 39,952 of record NZ_NHSK01000112.1, read on the forward strand.
TTCGCCGGCGTGGCGAAGGCGAGCGAGCGGGCCGACCTCCTCGCCTTCCTCAACTCGAAGTCCGACAACCCGCAGCCGCTGCCGACCACCACGGGCGCCGCCTCGCCGGAGCCGGCGCCGCCGGCGGCGGCCCAGCCGCAGCCCGGCAACCAGGGCGCCCAGCCCAACGCCCAGGCCGAGACCGCGCCGCCCAAGCAGTGAGGCGGCGGGGCGCTTCTCGGAATTGCACCGTCGTCCCGGGGCGGCGCGCAAGCGCCGAGCACGGGACCCATAACCCCTGCTTCTCGTGAGCGAATTTCACCGGGCGTATGGATCCCGGGCTCGCGGACCTTTCGGTCCGCGCCCCGGAATGACGGGGATGCAAAGCCTTCTCGAAGGCGGCCATCCAGAGCGGCTCGCCGTGTTGTCCCTGGGTGCCCGCCTGCGCGGGGACGAGCGGACAGGTGCCGCTTTGGCTCCGTCCAATCCGGCGAGATTGCCAACATTTAACCCGTTTCGGCCGTCCGCGGCTGGCGGACGCACATCCCAAAACCGACATATTCGGTTAGAACCGTCGGTCTGCCCGCCCGAGGACGTCTCGGGTGGCGTGCTTGGGAGATGTCCTTGCCCCTGTCCCGGCCCCTGTCCCGTCGTGACCTGCTCCGCTCGACCGCGATCGCGGCGGCGACCCCTGTCCTTGCCCCGCTCGCCGGGCTGGCTCCGGCCGCGCTCGCGCAGGCGGCCGCGGAAGGACCGGCCGAGCCGGTCTGGCGCCACGGGCTGTCGCTGTTCGGCGACCTCAAGTACCCGGCCGGCTTCGAGCACTTCGACTACGTGAACCCGAGCGCCCCGAAGGGCGGCACGGTGCGCCAGATCGCCATCGGCACCTTCGACAACTTCAACGTCGTCGTCTCCGGCGTGAAGGGCAACCTGGCCGGCCCGGTGTTCTTCGTCTACGAGACCCTGATGACGCCGGCGCTCGACGAGGTCTCGACCGAGTACGGGCTGCTCGCCGAAGCCGTGTCCTATCCGGCCGACTACGCGTCGGTGACCTACCGGCTGCGCGCCAACGCGCGCTGGCACGACGGCAAGCCGGTGACGCCCGAGGACGTGATCTTCTCGCTCCAGGCGTTCACCAAGAACCACCCGCAGTTCGGCGCCTACTACCGCCACGTCACCAAGGCCGAGAAGACCGGCGACCGCGACGTGACCTTCACGTTCGACCAGCCGGGCAACCGCGAGCTGCCGCAGATCGTCGGCCAGCTCCGGGTGCTGCCGAAGCACTGGTGGGAGGGCACCGACAGCCAGGGTCGCAAGCGCGACGTCACCCAGACGACGCTGGAGGTGCCGCTCGGCAGCGGCGCTTACAGGATCAAGGAGTTCTCGCCCGGCCGCACGATCGTGCTGGAACGGGTGAAGGACCACTGGGCCAAGGACCTGCCGGTCAGCGTCGGCCGCGACAACTTCGACGAGCTCCGCTACGAGTATTTCCGCGACACCACGGTCGCGCTCGAAGCGTTCAAGGGCGACGCCGTCGACTGGCGCACCGAGAACTCGGCCAAGGACTGGGCGACCGCCTACGACTTCCCGGCCGTGAAGGACGGCCGGGTGATCCGCGAGGAGTTCCCGATCCGCAGCTCCGGCGGCATGCAGGCCTTCGCGTTCAACATCCGTCGCGACAAGTTCAAGGACCCGAACGTCCGCCGCGCGTTCAACTACGCGTTCGACTTCGAGGACATGAACCAGGCGATGTTCTTCGGCCAGTACAAGCGGGTCGGAAGCTACTTCGAGGGCATGCCGGACCTGATGTCGTCCGGCCTGCCGGAAGGCCGGGAGCTCGCCATCCTGGAGACGGTGCGGGACAAGGTGCCGGCCGAGGTGTTCACCACGCCCTACACCAACCCGGTCGCCGGCTCGCCGGAGGCGGTGCGCAACAATTTCCGCGAGGCGCTGCGGCTGTTCAAGCTCGGCGGCTTCGAGGTGCGCGACCGCAAGATGGTCGACGTGAAGACCGGCCAGCAGATGACGGTCGAGTTCCTGCTCTCGTCGCAGACCTTCGAGCGGCTGGTGCTGCGCTATCAGCCGGCGCTGGAGCGCCTCGGCATCGCCGCAACGGTGCGCACCATCGACCCGGCCCAGTACGAGAACCGGATGCGCAGCTGGGACTACGACATCATCGTCGACTCCTGGGGCCAGTCGCTGTCGCCCGGCAACGAGCAGCGCGGCTTCTGGGGCACGCCCGCCGCCGACCAGCCGGGCTCGCAGAACTCGGTCGGCATCAAGAACCCGGCCGTCGACGCGCTGATCGAGAAGGTGATCTTCGCCAAGGACCGGGCCGAGCTGGTCGCCGCGACCAAGGCGCTCGACCGCGTGCTGCTGTGGAACTTCTACGTCGTCCCGCAATGGACCTACGGCAAGCAGCGCACGGCGCGCTGGGACCGCTTCGGCCGGCCGGCGACGATGCCGACCTACGGCGCCGCGGCCTTCCCGACGATCTGGTGGTGGGACGCGGCCAAGGCCGCCAAGACCGGCGGCCGTTCGTGAGCGCGGGCGAGCGCGACGAGCGGCACCTCCTTGCACCTCTCCCCGCGCGCGGGGAGAGAGGGCCGAGCCGCCGCGAGGTCCTGATCACGTCCGCAGCCGCCGGCCTCGTCGTCGCGACCGGCCTCGCGCCGCGCCCCGCGAGCGCCGCCGTGGAGGCGCCCGAGACGCACGGGCTCTCGGCCTTCGGCGACTTGAAATACCCGGCCAACTTCCGCCACTTCGACTACGTGAATCCGAGCGCCCCGAAGGGCGGTACCTTCTCGCTGATCGGCTCGACCCGGCAGTTCAATCAGAACTTCCTGACCTTCAACTCGCTGAACAGCTGGATCCTCCGCGGCGACGCCGCGCTCGGCATGGAGTGGACCATGGCGAGCCTGATGGTGCGGGCGACCGACGAGCCGGACGCCCTGTACGGCCTCGTGGCGCGGGCCGTGCGGGTCGCACCCGACGGCCTCGCCTGCACGTTCGTGCTGAGGCCCGAGGCACGCTTTCATGACGGCACGCGGATCACGGCCGCCGACGTCGCCTGGTCGCTGACCACCCTCAAGGCCAAGGGTCATCCGATCATCGGGCAGCTGCTGCGCGACATGATCGCCGCCGAGGCCGAGGCCGACGACCTCGTGACGGTGCGGTTCGCGCCGGGCCGCGCCCGCGACGTGCCGCTGTTCGTCGCGTCGCTTCCGGTCTTCTCGCGCGCCTATTATGCCAACCGGGCCTTCGACGAGACGACGCTCGAGGTGCCGCTCGGCGCGGGGCCGTACAAGGTCGGCCGCTTCGAGCCCGGCCGCTACATCGCCTACGAGCGGGTGCCGGACTGGTGGGGCGCGGCGCTGCCGGTGTCGGTCGGCCAGTACAATTTCGACACGCTGCGCTACGAGTTCTATCGCGACCGCGACGTCGCCTTCGAGGGCTTCACCGGCAAGAGCTACCTGTTCCGCGAGGAGTTCACGTCGCGCATCTGGGCGACCCGCTACGACTTCCCGGCGATCCGCGACGGCCGCGTCAAGCAGGTCGTGCTGCCCGACGACACGCCCTCCGGCGCGCAGGGCTGGTTCCTCAACGTGCGCCGCGACAAGTTCAAGAGCATCAAGCTGCGCGAGGCGCTGATCGTCGCCTTCGACTTCGAGTGGACCAACAAGTCGCTGATGTACGGCTCGTACCAGCGCACCCACTCGGTGTTCCAGAACTCCGACATGATGGCGACCGGCAAGCCGGAGGGCGCCGAGCTCGCGCTGTTGGAAAAGTTCCGCGGCAAGGTTCCGGACGAGGTGTTTTCCGACCCCTTCGTGCCGCCCGTCTCGGACGGCTCCGGGCAGGACCGCGCCCTCCTGCGCCGCGCCTCGCAGCTCCTGCTCGAGGCCGGCTACCCGGTGAAGAACGGCAAGCGCGTCGGTCCCGACGGCGCGCCGGTGACGATCGAGTTCCTGCTCGACGAGCCGGCGTTCCAGCCGCATCACATGCTCTACATCAAGAATCTCGGCCTGCTCGGCATCGACGCGACGCTGCGCATGGTCGACCCGGTGCAGTTCCGGGCCCGTGTCGACGCGTTCGACTTCGACGTGACGATCCAGCGTTTCTCGTTCTCGACCACGCCGGGCGACGCGCTGCGCTCCTACTTCTCGTCGCAGTCCGCCGCCATCAAGGGAACCCAGAACCTCGCCGGCATCGCCGATCCGGTGATCGACCAGCTCATCGAGGCGATCATCGCCGCCAACACCCGCGCCGATCTGGTGATCGCCGCGCGGGCGCTGGACCGCGTCGTCCGGTCCGGACGCTACTGGGTGCCGCAGTGGTACAAAGCGTCGCACTGGCTCGCCTTCTGGGACGTGTTCGAGCGCCCGCCGACGAAGCCGCGCTACGCCCGCGGCGCGCCGGAGACCTGGTGGCACGACGCCGCCAAGGCGGCGAAGACCGAGGGGAAGGGATAGCGCGCCCGGAGCGGGCGCAGGGGCCACGTCCTTCGAGACGCCCGCGTCGCGGGCTCCTCAGGACGAGGATGGAGTTCAGCGCCTGCCCTCGTCCTGAGGAGCGCCCGAAGGGCGCGTCTCGAAGGACGCGGCCACCAGAGCAAGACGCAGCTTGACATCATGACCGCCTACATCGCCCGTCGCCTCCTGTTCATGATCCCGACGCTGCTCGGCATCATGCTGGTGTCCTTCGTCGTGGTGCAGTTCGCGCCCGGCGGCCCCGTCGAGCGGGTGATCGCTCAGATCTCCGGTTCCGACACCGGCGCGACCTCGCGCATCTCGGGCTCGGCCGGTGGCGACTTCGGCGCCCGCGGCCAGCCGCAGGGCGGCGCCGCCATGGACGCGACCTCGTCGAAATACCGCGGCGCCCAGGGACTCGACCCGGAGTTCATCAAGAACCTCGAGCGCCAGTTCGGCTTCGACAAGCCGGCGTACGAGCGGTTCCTCATCATGCTGAAGAACTACATCACGTTCGACTTCGGCAAGAGCTACTTCCGCGACGTCAAGGTGATCGACCTGATCAAGGAGAAGCTGCCGGTCTCGATGTCGCTCGGCATCTGGATGCTGCTGCTCACCTACCTGATCTCGATCCCGCTCGGCATCCGCAAGGCGGTGCGCGACGGATCGCAGTTCGACATGTGGACGTCGGGAATCATCATCATCGGCTACGCGATCCCCGGCTTCCTGTTCGCCATCCTGCTGATCATCCTGTTCGCCGGCGGCTCCTTCTTCGACTGGTTCCCGCTGCGCGGCCTGACCTCGGACAACTGGGACCGGCTCGCCTGGTGGCAGAAGATCCTCGACTACTTCTGGCATCTCGTGCTGCCGATCGTCTCGATGGGCATCGGCGCCTTCGCCACCATGACGCTGCTGACCAAGAACTCGTTCCTCGACGAGATCCGCAAGCAATACGTGCTCACCGCCCGCGCGAAGGGCTGTACCGAGCGGCAGGTGCTGTACGGGCACGTGTTCCGCAACGCCATGCTGCTGATCATCGCCGGCTTCCCGGGCGCCTTCGTGCACGCCTTCTTCTCCGGCTCGCTGCTGATCGAGACGATCTTCTCGCTCGACGGCCTGGGTCTCCTGGGCTTCGAGAGCGTGCTCAACCGCGACTATCCGGTGGTGTTCGCCACGCTCTACATCTTCTCGCTGGTCGGCCTAATCGTGAACCTGATCTCCGATCTCACCTACACCTGGGTCGATCCGCGCATCGACTTCGAGACCCGGGAGGTGTGAGATGGACGCCCCGACCACCCCACCCCGCATGGACGCCCGCCCGGCCGAACGCGCCGCCGCGCAAGGGCGCGAGCCCGAGACCTCCGCGATCGCCCCGACCGGCCTCGCCGTGCCGCCCGAGGGCCGGCCCCTCCCGGTCTCGCCGATCACGCGGCGGCGCTGGCAGAACTTCAAGGCGAACCGGCGCGGCTTCGTCTCGCTGTGGGTCTTCCTGGTGCTGTTCGTCGCCTCGCTCGGCGCCGAGCTGATCGCCAACGACAAGCCGTTCCTCGTCTCCTACGACGGCCACTGGTACTTCCCGGCCTTCGTCGCCTATCCGGAGACGACCTTCGGGGGCGACTTCGAGACGACGGCCGACTACCGCGACCCGTTCCTGCAGAAGCAGATCGCCGAGAAGGGCGGCACCATCTGGTGGCCGCCGATCCGCTACTCCTACAACACCCACAATCTCGATCTGCCGACGCCGGCGCCCTCGCCGCCGACCTGGATGCTGACCGAGGCGCAATGCAAGGCCGTGGTCGAGCGCAAGGGGCTCTCCGGCTGCCGCGACCTGGAATACAACTGGCTCGGCACCGACGACCAGGGCCGCGACGTCGCCGCGCGGCTGATCTACGGCTTCCGCCTCTCGGTGTTGTTCGGCTTGTGCCTCACCCTCGTGTCCTCGGCGATCGGCATCGCGGCCGGTGCCGTGCAGGGCTATTTCGGCGGCTGGACGGATCTCCTGTTCCAGCGCTTCATCGAGATCTGGACCTCGGTGCCGTCGCTCTATCTCTTGCTGATCATCTCGTCCGTGCTGGTGCCGGGCTTCTTCGTGCTGCTCGGGATTCTCCTGCTGTTCTCCTGGGTGTCGCTGGTCGGTCTGGTGCGGGCCGAGTTTTTGCGCGGCCGGAACTTCGAGTACGTGCAGGCGGCGCGCGCGCTCGGCGTGTCGAACACGCTGATCATGTTCCGCCACCTGCTGCCCAACGCCATGGTGGCGACCCTCACCTTCCTGCCGTTCATCCTGTCGTCCTCGGTGATGACGCTCACGGCGCTCGACTTCCTCGGGTTCGGCCTGCCGCCCGGCTCGCCCTCGCTCGGCGAGATGCTCGGCCAGGGGAAGGCCAACGTCCAGGCGCCGTGGCTCGGCCTCACCGCGTTCTTCACCGTCGCGGCGATGCTGTCGCTGCTGATCTTCATCGGCGAGGCGGTGCGCGACGCCTTCGACCCGCGCAAGGCGTTCGGGTGAGTGCTCACGCGTTTCGCGTTATGATGGGCCCTGGCCGAAGGAGGCTCCCATGAACAGGATCGTGCGAGAGAACTACCCGGCCTCGAAGCTGCCGGAGGACTTGCGCCCGAGCAGCGATCCGGAGGCGCGGGTCGTGGTGACGGTGGAAACCCAGGACACCGCGGTCGAGACTCCGCCCGAGCGGCGGGTCACGCTCGAGGAGATCATGGCGCGTCGCCGCCCGCCGTACCGAAGCAAGGAAGAGATCGACGCCCAGGTGAGGGCAGACCGAGACGAGTGGGATGACTGAGGCCTCACGAGCTCCGCTTGTCTATTTGGACGCGAATCCGTTCATTTACCTGATCGAGGGTGCCGACGATCTCGTCGCGGTCATGGAGCGACTGTTCGGCAAATTGCAGGCGAATCCCGGATCGGGAGCGACCAGCGAGCTCACATTGGCCGAAGTCCTGCCGAAAGCACCGGAGTGGCATCGAGAGGATTATCTCGACCTGATGTTGTCGAGCGGCTTCCTGCGGCTTCTCCCCGTGACCAGAGAGGTCATTCTCGGCGCCGCCGAATTCCGGAGAACGGTCGCATCCGCGGGTTTCCGAATGCCGAAACTCCCAGATGCGATCCATGCCGTTACGGCCGGCATAGAAGGATGCCGCTATCTCGTGACGAACGACGCCAGGTTAGCGGTTCCGACAGGCGTTTTCAGGGTCGGAACGGATGCTGCGTCAATCGCAGCGGTGATCGAGGAGTTGCCATGACCACCCCCCTCCTCTCCGTGAAGGACCTCTCCGTCGTCTTCCGCCAGGGCGGGCGCGACATCCTCGCGGTCGATCGCGTGTCGTTCGATCTCGCCAAGGGCGAGACGCTGGCGCTGGTCGGCGAGTCGGGCTCGGGCAAGTCGGTCACGGCGCTCTCCGTGATGAAGCTCCTGCCCTATCCGGCGGCGAGCCATCCGTCCGGCACCATCGTGTTCAAGGGCCAGGAGCTTGTCGGGCGCAGCGACGACGAGATGCGCAAGGTGCGCGGCGACGACATCGCGATCGTGTTCCAGGAGCCGATGACGTCGCTCAACCCGCTCCACACGATCGAGAAGCAGATCGCCGAGATCCTGCTGCTCCACCGCGGCCTCACCGGCGAGGCGGCGCGCGCCCGCATCATCGAGCTGTTGACCCAGGTCGGCATCCCGGATCCGGAGGGCCGGCTCGGCAGCTACCCGCACCAGCTCTCCGGCGGCCAGCGCCAGCGCGTGATGATCGCCATGGCGCTCGCCAACGAGCCCGATCTGCTGATCGCCGACGAGCCGACGACCGCGCTCGACGTCACCGTGCAGGCGCAGATCCTCGCGCTCCTGAAGGACATCCAGCGCCGGCTCGGCATGTCGATGCTGTTCATCACCCATGACCTCGGCATCGTGCGCAAGATCGCCGACCGGGTCTGCGTGATGAAGCACGGCAAGATCGTCGAACAGGGCGCGGTCGAGCGCGTGTTCGCGGCGCCCGAGCATCCCTACACGCGCGAGCTGCTCGCCGCCGAGCCGAAGCCCGATCCGGCGCCGCTGCAGCCGGACCAGCCGATCGTCGTCGAGACCAGGGATCTGAAGGTCTGGTTCCCGGTGAAGCGCGGCCTGATGCGGCGCACGGTCGGCCACATCAAGGCGGTCGACGGCATCGACATCGCGGTGCGCAAGGGCGAGACGCTCGGCATCGTCGGCGAGTCGGGCTCGGGCAAGACGACGCTCGGCCTCGCCATCCTGCGGCTGATCTCCTCGCAGGGGCCGATCGTCTTTCTCGGTCACGAGCTGCAGGGGCTGAAGTTCAAGGCGATGCGGCCGTTCCGGCGCGACATGCAGATCGTCTTCCAGGATCCGTTCGGCTCGCTGTCGCCCCGCATGTCGATCGCCGACATCATCGAGGAGGGCCTGTGGGTGCATCAGCCCGGCCTGTCGGCGGCCGAGCGCGAGGAGCGCGTTGTGCGCGCGCTCGGCGACGTCGGACTCGATCCGCAGTCGCGCTTCCGCTACCCGCACGAGTATTCGGGCGGCCAGCGCCAGCGCATCGCGGTCGCCCGCGCGCTGGTGCTGGAGCCGACCTTCATGGTGCTCGACGAGCCGACCTCGGCGCTCGACATGCTGATCCAGTCGCAGATCGTCGACCTGCTGCGCGACCTGCAAAAGCGCCGCAACCTCACCTACCTGTTCATCTCGCACGACCTGCGCGTCGTCGCCGCGCTGGCGAGCCGGCTCGTCGTCATGCGCAACGGCAAGGTGGTGGAGGAAGGCCCGGCGGCCGAGGTGTTCAACGCCCCGAAGAGCGCCTACACGCGCGCCCTCTTCGCCGCCGCCTTCAACCTCGACACCGCCCCCGAGGGCGTGGTGGCGCAGTGAGTGCGATGCTCCCCGCTCGTCCGCGACGGCGGGGACCCAGGGGCGGCACGGCATGCGGCTCCGGACTCCGGTTCGCGCGGGAATGAGCGGAGCGAGCGGACGCGCATGTCAATCCGATCGCGACGATGGATGCTCTCGCCATCGTCGCACTTGTGCTATGACCCGCGCATGAACCGACAATCACCTCCTCCCGCCCTCGCCGACGCGCCGGCCGAGGTGCAGCTCGACGGCCCGACGCTGCTCGGCCCGGGCTTCCGGCGTTTCGAGCGCTGGTCGGTCGGCATCGACCACGGCGGCACGCCGGCCACGCTGTCGCGTGACATCCTGCGCATCGGCCGTACGGTCGGCATGGTCGCCGTCGACCTCGCCCGCGACGAGATCGTGCTGATCCGCCAGTTCCGGCTCGCCGCGCATCTCGCCACCGGACGCGGCGACATCGTCGAGATCCCGGCCGGCTACATCGAGGCGGGCGAAGTGCCGGCAGCGGCTGCGGCACGCGAATGCCTGGAGGAGATCGGGGTCGCGCCACGCGCGCTGCGCGAGATCTTCCGCTTCATACCGGCACCCGGCATGCTCGAAGAGTACGCCCACATCTTCCTGATCTCGGTCGACGCATCGCAGATCCCGGAGCACGCCGGCGCGACCGACGAGATCGAGCACACGCGACCGATCCGCGTGCCGATCGACGCGGCGATCGCCGCGCTCGGCGCCGGCACGGTCGAGAACGGCTATCTGCTCCTGTCGCTGCAATGGCTGGCGCTCAACCGCCAGCGGCTCGGCGCCCTGCTCGGAGAGGACTGATCACATGCGATTGACGAGACGGAGCGCCGTGGCGGCGCTCGCCGGCGCCGGGGCCGCGATGGCGCTCGCCCCGGCCGGCGCACAGGACGCATCGCTGTTCCCGATCACCGGCGAAGACGGCAAGCCGGTCGTCAACTACAAGGTTCCGGTGGAGCTGGAGAGCCGCATCGAGGAGATGCCGGGCGTCGTCGTGATCGGCAACAAGAATGGCGACGTGACTCTCGCCGAGTTCTACGACCTCAACTGCCCGTTCTGCCGCAAGGCGGCGGCCGACGCCGGCATGCTGGTCGCGACCGACAAGGAGCTGCGGCTGGTGCTGGTGCCGTTCCCGGTGCTCGGCGTGCCGTCGATCCAGGCGGGCCGCATCGAGCTCGCGGTCGCCAAGCTCGGCACGCCGGAGCAGTTCCTGGCGTTCCACCGCCGAGTCTTCTCCATCCGCGGCACGATCGACGGGGCGCGTTCGCTCGCCGTCGTCAAGGAGCTCGGCATGTCGGTTCCGGCGATCACCAAGGTGGCCGACGATGACACCACCACCGACACCATGCTGGCGCATGTGCGGCTCGGCAACGCGCTCGGGCTGCAGGCGACGCCGTCCTGGGTGATCAAGGGCGTCGCGGTGCTCGGCCATCCGGGTCGCAAGGCGCTCGAGCAGATGATCGCCTCGGTGCGCCGCTGCGACCAGATCGGCTGCTGAGCCGATCCGGCCGGCGCGCACCGGGTCAGCGTCGCTGGACGAACCAGGGCTTGTCCTTCAGCTTCAGCATCACCACCGGGCTCGCCATCAGGAGCGCACCGCCGACCGCCGCGCCGATCGAGGTCGCCAGGTCGAGGCGCCCCTCGCTCGAGGCGGCCGCGAACATCGCGATGCCGAGCGGCAGGAACAGCACCACGGCGGTGACGAGACCGGGGGAGAAGCGGCCGCGGGTCGTGACGAACGGCAGGATGTGGAAGAAGACGGCGTTGATGATCATCAGTGCCGCGTAGGTGAGCGGCGCCCAGGGCAGCGTCGGCGCCAGCATGCCTTGGGCCATGCCGAGCGCGACCACGACCGCGTTGGTCACGTAGAAGTCGGTCCACTCGACCGGCAGGCCGATCACGCCGCGCGCCCAGTCGCGCCAATCGAACGTGTATTCCTCGAGAATGTGGACCGCATAGGCGGCCATGGCGAGCCAGGAGAGTTCGACGAGAGTCATGATCGTTCCACGCTGAACCGGACGCGATCGCCGGCTCCTCGATGCTCACACGGGCGGTGGCGGATCGGCAAGCCGCCGGACGCTCGTGATCGCGCCGCCGGCCGCGGCGATGCGGGCGACCGCGGCGGCCGCGGGCTCGATCGCGACCGCCATGTGATGCGCATTCGCGTGCAGGATCGTCGCGGCGTCGCGCACGATCGCGACATGGCCCGTCCAGAAGACGAGGTCGCCGCGCCGCCACGACGCGAGGTCGTGCGGAGCGGGCAGTGCCGTGCCGAGCCCGCGCTCCTGCATGTCGCTGTCGCGCGGTGCCGCGATGCCGGCCGCGGCGAGCGCCACCTGCACGAGGCCGGAGCAGTCGAGCCCGAGACTCGACTTGCCGCCCCACAGATACGGCGTGCCGACGAATGTTTCGGCCACCGCGACGAAATCCGGCTCCACCGTGTCGATCGAGGCGAGATGCGCGGAAAAGACGAACCCGCCGGTCGCGAGCACGGCGAACACGCCCTCGGTCCGGGCGACAGCGACGCGAGCGCCGAGCGACAGCGTCGTCACGGGCGGCGTCTTGATCGAGGCGGCCGGGAACACGAAGGTCCGCAGCGCCGCGACCCGGTGCGTCGGCGCCGGCCCGGGGGCCGCCAGCGCCTCGCTCGGCAGATAGCCGACATAGCCGTCGTCGAGCTGCGCCCACGACCAGCCCTCGTCGTCGGCCTCGTAGACCGTAACGACCTCACCGAACAGCGCCTCGGTGTCGAGCGGCGCGTCCGGCTCGCGCCGGCGCCGCAGCGGCGCCTGCGCAGCGACCACGACGCGCGGCACGCCGTCGACGAAGCGTTCGGCCTCCACCTGGCCTCTCAGATGAGACGCCGCGAGATCGGGCCGGGCCGGCGTGAGACGGGGATCGAGGGTCATGAGCATCGGATCAGGGGCATCGGATCAAGCCGCAGACAGTGGTCTCGTGCCCCGGACAAGGCGCATCGGGCCGCAGGCCTGATGCGCCGCAGAGCCGGGGCCCAGGGGCGTCACGACGAGCGCCGCGGCAAGCAGTCGGACAGCGCCTCGTGCGACGGCCCCTGGGTCCCGGTTCGCGGCGCGTTGCGCCGCGCCCGGGACACGCGGGTGCTCGGGCGAGCGCGCCATTCTCACCCGTACCGCTCGCACAGGAGCGCGTAGAGGGCGCGCGCCGCCTGGCACTCGCCGCCTTCCGGTCGCCCCGGCTTGGCCGACGGCGTCCAGGCGTAGATGTCGAGATGCAGCCAGCGCTTCGCCGCGGAGACGAAGCGGGCCAGGAACAGGGCGCACAGGATCGAGCCGGCGAAGCCCGAGGTGCCGACATTGTTCACGTCGGCGGTCTTCGACTCGATCATCTGATCATAAGGATGCCACAGCGGCATCCGCCACAGGGGGTCGTGCTCGGCCGTGGCGTGCCGGGCGAGCGCCACGGCGAGATCCTCGTCGTCGGTGTAGAACGGCGGCAGGTCCGGCCCGAGCGCGACGCGCGCCGCGCCGGTGAGCGTGCCCATGTCGACCAGCAGCTCGGGCGCCTCCTCGTCGGCGAGCGTCAGCGCGTCGGCGAGCACGAGGCGGCCCTCGGCGTCGGTGTTGCCGATCTCGACGGTCAGGCCCTTGCGCGACGGATACACGTCGAGCGGCCGGAAGGCGTTGCCGTCGATCGCGTTCTCGACCGCCGGGATCAGCACGCGCAGGCGCAGCTTCAGGCCGCGGCCCATGATCATGTGGGCGAGCGCCAGCACGGTCGCGGCGCCACCCATGTCCTTCTTCATCAGCCGCATCGCGGTCTCGCCCTTGATGTCGAGACCGCCGGTGTCGAAGCAGACGCCCTTGCCGACCAGCGTCACCTTGGGGGCGGCAGGATCGCCCCAGGTGATGTCGATCAGCCGCGGCGCCCGGGTCGAGGCGCGGCCGACGGCGTGGATCAGCGGCAGGTTCTCGGCGAGGAGATCGTCGCCGACGATGGTGCGGATCGCGCCGCCGTGCCGCTCGGCGAGCTTTTTCGCGACCGCCTCGAGCTCGGCCGGCCCCATGTCGTTCGACGGCGTGTTGACTAGGTCGCGGGCCATGGTGACGGCCTCGACGACGCAGGCGAGATCGCCGCCGGCGCCGTCCGGCGGGACCAGCCGCACCTCGCGGTCGGCGGCCTCGTGGTAGCGGCCGAACCGGTAGGCGCCGAGCGCGAAGGCGAGCACCGCGAGGCGCGCATCGGCGGGAGGCTCGGCGAACCGGTAGGTGCCGCGCGGCAGGAGCGCCGGCAGGCGCCCCGGCAGGAACGCGTCGCGGCCGGCGCGCCCGGGCGGATCGACGCCGAACACGACCGCGGCGAGGCGCCCCTTGGCGTCCGGCAGCAGCGCGTGGCGGCCCGGCATGGGCTCGAAGCCCGTCGCCTCGGCGAACGCGATGGCGGCCGGATCGAGCCGCGCCCGCACGTTCGGCCAGGTGCCGGTATCGACCAGCCAGATCGGGATCGCCGTGGCGGCGTCGGTCGCGAATACCGGTTGCATGCTGGAGACGTCCTTTGTCGAGGAACCATGCTGCTACCACGCGGCCGGGCCGCTTTGAAGCCGCCCGGACACCGCCCGCCCGCCGGCCTCCGGCCGGTGCACGGCCGGCCCGCGTGGACGCCGGCGCGGCCATGGACTATTCGGTTTCGCCAGCCGCGCCGCAGAGCGCGCGTCACGAGGACTCCGCATGGCCATCGACTTCTACGCCTTCAACACCCCCAACGGCCGCAAGATCAGCGTCGCACTGGAGGAGATGGAGCTTCCCTACACGGTGAAGACCATCGACATCACCAAGGACCAGCAGTTCGACCCGGCCTTCCTGGCGATCTCGCCGAACAACAAGATCCCGGCGATCGTCGATTCCGACGGCCCCGGCGGCGCGCCGATCAGCGTCTTCGAGTCGGGCGCGATCCTGCTCTACCTGGCCGAGAAGACCGGCCGGTTCATGCCGAAGGATCTGCGCGCCCGCGTGCCGGTGCTCGAATGGCTGATGTTCCAGGTCGGCGGCTTCGGCCCGATGCCGGGCCAGATGCACCACTTCCTCACGGTCGAGAACGAGCAGGACCGCCGCTACGGACTGGCGCGCTTCTCCAAGGAGACGGAGCGCCTCTACGGCGTGATGGATCGTCGCCTCGCCGACCATGCGTTCTTCGCCGGCGACATCTCGATCGCCGACTTCGCCATCGTCGGCTGGGCGTGGCGGCACGAGCGCCACAAGGTCGATCTCGCCCGGTTCCCCCACGTGAAGCGCTGGTACGAGACCATGATGGCGCGCCCCGGCGTCGCCAAGGGCTTCGCGGTCACGCTGAGCTGAGCCGGCGCGACGCGGAAAGACAGGGCGTGACGGCGGGGCGACACTGCACCGCCGCCCTCGCCATCTCGCCACGACGTGAAAACTTTAACCGGGCGTTAGGGTTAACGGTCTATTGCTGATCTCGTGCCGGAGCCGTGAGGCCGGCACGAGTGAGGTGTCCGCCGTGTCCCGACCCGTTCGTCTCCCCCGTCTCGCCCGCCTTCTCGCCTCCGTCGCAAGCCTCGGGTTCGTCGCCCTCTCGGCGGCCGGCTGCTCCACCACGGGCACCACGCTCGCCGAGGTGCTGAGCGCGTCCGGAATGGGCGGAGACCGCACCGGCGCCGTGACGGCCGCGGCGCCGGCGGCGCAGGCCCGCAGCGAGGCGGAGTGGCGGCGCGAGGCCGAGCTCTACGGATCCCGCTATCGGGCCGACCCCTCCGACGCCGCGAACGCGATCGCCTATGCCCGCGCCCTGACCGCGACCGAGCAGCGCGCCCAAGCCGCCTCGGTGCTGGAGCAGGCGTCGCTGCGCAATCCCAAGAACCAGGCGCTGCTCGGCGCCTTCGGCCGGGCACTCGCCGACACCGGACGCTACGAGCAGGCGCTCGACGTGCTCGGCCGCGCCCACAGCCCGGACCGGCCCGACTGGCGCATCCTCTCGGCGCAGGGCACGGTGCTGGATCAGCTCGGCCGCCACAAGCAGGCGCAGACCTATTACACGACCGCCCTCAAGATCGCCCCGAACGAGCCGTCGGTCCTGTCCAATCTCGGCCTGTCCTACGCGCTCGACAAGAACCTCGCCGAGGCGGAGGCGACGCTGCGGCGCGCCGCCGAGCATCCCGGCGCCGATCCGCGGGTGCGCCAGAACCTCGCTCTGGTGGTCGGCCTGCAGGGCCGCTTCGCCGATGCCGAGCAGATCGCCAAGGCCGATCTCCCGCCGACGGAGGCCGCCGCCAACGTGACCTATCTGCGCGAGATGCTGGCCGACAAGGGCGACTGGAAGCGCATGGGCCGCCAGCCCCAGATCGCCGCCCGCGGCAAGTCGTGATCAGGTGATCGCGGACGCGCGCGATACCGCCGGCATGGCGCGGTGTCCGCGGCTCCGGACTCCATAGCGGCTCCCTCGACAACCTATCTCACGACGAACGAGGCCGCCTGACGACAAAGGGCGGTGCGGACGTTCTCTGCCCCTGCGGCGAGCACGGGGGAACTCCCTCTCCCCGGCGGGGAGAGGGTTGGGGTGAGCGACTGTCTTGGCTGTCAAGCGTTTTGCCATGGTCGATTGTCCCTGAGCATGGCGTTGAGGATTGTCAGTAGCTTCCGAGCGACGGCGATCAAGGCGACCATCTTCGGCTTGCCGGCAC
>NZ_NHSK01000113.1 GCF_016653355.1 Rhodoplanes elegans
ACGCCTCCACCTCCTTGCGACGAAGCCGCTTGCGCAGCACCGGCTGCTCGGCCGCGTCCACCCCGTGCAGTTGAAAGATATGCTTCGACGTATCCATTCCGATGCGGATACTCTGGCTCACGGACGGCCCCCTCGTTTGAGATCTTCACCGACCTCATTCTGGCACAGCGATGCCGTAGGGGGCCGTCCACACCATCACGCCCTGTCCGTCGTGAGCCACAGACTCCGGGGTTATGGGTTCCGGGCTCGCGGACCTGTCGGTCCGCGCTCCGGAACGACGGGCTCGGCACATGCGGCGAGTCTTCGCTCCTCGTCGGAGTGGCGACCGCACACCCCAAAAAAATGCGCGGGCCGGAGCCCGCGCAAGAGAGTCGTCCAGGTCGAAACGTATCAGGCCGATATGGCCCGGCGCGAGACGCGCCCGGATCACTCGGCCGCGATGGCGCTGTACGGCTTGCGCGGGAGCTCGAGGCGGTCCCACACGTCGATCAGGGCCTCGGTGAGCGCCTGCATCAGGGCGTCGTCGTGATAGGGCGACGGGGTGATGCGCAGCCGCTCGGTGCCGACCGGAACGGTCGGGTAGTTGATCGGCTGGATGTAGATGCCGTGCTCCTCGAGCAGGATGTCGGTCGCCTGCTTGCACTTCTCGGCGTCGCAGACCATCACGGGCACGATGTGGGTGTCGGTCGGCATCACCGGCAGGCCGGCGGCCGAGAGGTCGGCCTTCAGCTTGGCGGCGCGCTCCTGCTGGCGCTCGCGCTCCCAGCTCGACTCCTTGAGGTGCTTGATCGCGGCCGTCGCGGCGGCGCAGATGCCGGGCGGCAGCGCGGTGGTGAAGATGAAGCCCGGGGCGAAGGAGCGCACCGCATCGACCAGCTCCTTGGTGCCGGTGATGTAGCCGCCGAGGCAGCCGAAGGCCTTGGCGAGCGTCGCCTCGATCACGTCGATGCGCGCCATCTCGCCCTGCTGCTCGGCCTGGCCGCCGCCGCGGGCACCGTACATGCCGACCGCGTGGACCTCGTCGATATAGGTCATCGCGTTGTACTTCTCGGCGAGGTCGCAGATCTTGCCGATCGGCGAGACGTCGCCGTCCATCGAGTACAGGCCCTCGAAGACGATCAGCTTGGCCCGCTCCTTGCCGGCCTTCTTGAGCAGATCCTCGAGATGCTCGACGTCGTTGTGGCGCCACACCGCCTTGTCGGTGCCGGCGTTGCGCACGCCGGTGATCATCGAGTTGTGGTTCAGTGCGTCCGACAGGATCAGGCAGTTCGGCAGCAGCTTGGCGATCGTCGAGATGCCGGCGTCGTTGGAGACGTAGCCGGACGTGAAGACGAGGCCGGCCTCCTTCCCGTGCAGGTCCGCGAGCTCCTGCTCGAGCAGGACCAGGGGATGGTTGGTGCCGGCGATGTTGCGGGTGCCGCCCGCGCCGGTGCCCATGCGGGTCGCCGTCTCGACCAGGGCGCCGACCACCTTCGGGTGCTGGCCCATGCCGAGGTAATCGTTCGAGCACCACACGACGACGTCGCGCGGACCTTCGGGCGTGTGATGGATGGCGTGCGGGTAGCGGCCGGCCAACCGCTCGAGATGGGCGAACACCCGGTAACGACGCTCCTCGTGCAGGCGGTTCAGAGCGTCGGCAAAATAAGTGTTGTATCCCATTAGCTTAAACTCCCCGATCACGGTCGGAAGGCCGCAAGAGTAACATGTGGTGCGTAGAGTTGACAACGGCCGCTGTCACGCTGCCTTGACGATTGTCAATGGACGGACCGGGAACAGGCATGGTTTCAGCTCCCTTGGGGGCAGGGCGGGGGTGGCCCGGTCGAGTGCCGGGATGGCCGACTGTCGCCGGGCCGGTTTGGAATTGTCCTAGACGGAGATCAATCATCTTGAAAGTCCGTGTGACTCCGCGACGACGCGCACCGTGACGCAGGCACGCGCCGTGGCTGCAACGACGGTTGCCGCTTGTGGCGGCGACGCGCCCGGACTATGGGTGTGGCCTGCCGGCAGAGCGGTGTCGCGCGGGGCCCTGGATTTTGCTCAAGTCGTTGCAAACATGACGTCATTCGTCTCGGATCTGGTCGAGCGGGCGCGCCTCGCGGCGCGCGCTCTGGCCGATTACGGCGAGAATCTCGTCCGCCCCACGGTGCGGATCGGGGTCACCGGCCTGTCGCGGGCCGGCAAGACCGTGTTCATCACGGCTTTGGTCCACGGGCTCGCCCGCGGCGGCCGCTTCCCGGTGTTCACGCCGCTGGCCGACGACGCGGTGCTGCGCGCGTATCTGGCGCCGCAGCCCGACGACGCGGTGCCGCGTTTCGAGTACGAGAGCCATGTCCGGGCCCTGATCACGGATCGGGTCTGGCCGGAATCGACGCGACAGATCAGCGAGTTGCGGATCGTCATCGAGTATCGGGGAAAGGACGGCCAGACCAAGACCCTCACGCTCGACATCGTCGACTATCCGGGCGAGTGGCTCTTGGACCTGCCGCTGCTCGACAAGACCTACGAGCAGTGGGCCAAGGAGAGCCTGGCGCTGTCGCGCACCGGGCCGCGCGCCATGCTGGCCGCCTCCTGGCACGCCTTCAACGCCGCGCTCGATCCCGACGCGCCGGCCGACGAGCAGTCGGCCATCACGGCCTCGCAGCTGTTCACCGATTATTTACGCAGCTGCCGCGACGAGCGCTGGGCGCTGAGCCTGCTGCCGCCCGGGCGGTTCCTGTTGCCCGGCGATCTCGCCGGCTCGCCGGCCCTCACCTTCGCGCCGCTCGCGCTGCCGGCGGAAGCCGGGCCGCACGAGGGCTCGCTTTGGGCGATGATGAAGCGGCGCTACGACGCCTACAAGGACATCGTCGTAAAGCCGTTCTTCCGCGACCATTTCGCGCGGCTCGACCGGCAGATCGTCCTGGTCGACGTGCTCGCCGCCCTGAATGCCGGGCCGGCGGCGGTGCGCGACCTCGAATTCGCCCTCGCGTCGATCCTCGACTGCTTCCAGGTCGGCCGCCGGACCTTCCTCAACAGCCTGATCAGCCCGCGGGTCGACAAGGTGCTGTTCGGCGCCACCAAGGCCGACCATCTCAACCAGGTGAGCCACGACCGGCTGGAGGCGATTCTCCACCGGATGATCGAACGCGCCGCCAGCCGTGCCCTCTATGCCGGGGCCGAGACCGACGTGGTGGCGCTCGCCGCCGTGCGGGCGACCCGCGAGGCGCGGGTGCGCTCCAACGGCGACGAACTGCCGGCGATCGTCGGCGTGCCGCAGGCGGGCGAGCGCGCCGCCGGCCACCTGTTCGATGGCGAGCGTGAGATCGCGCTGTTCCCGGGCGATCTGCCGTCCGACCCCGAGCGGGTGTTCGACCTCGGCCGCACCGGATACCAGGGCCTCACGGCGGGCTCGCACGACGACGCGGAATTCCGGTTCCTTCGCTTTCGGCCGCCGCGGATCGAGCGTACCGTGGACGGACTGCCGACTCTGCCCCATATCCGCCTGGACCGCGTGCTGCAGTTTCTCATCGGAGATCGATTTCAATGAGCAGCCCCGCCGAATCCCGCCGTCCCGCCGCGTTCAGTGTCGACGACCCCAACGTGCTGATCGGGCCGGCCCCGGCCAGCGAGCCGCCGCGCCGGGCGATGGCGCGCGAGCCGCTGCGCGAGGCGCCGCGGCGTCCGGTCGCGGTGGCGAGCGTCGTGGTGCCGCCGGCCGCCGAGACGCCGGCCACGGTTCCGGCCGCCGCGGTCGCGGCCGCCGCCACCACGGTGGTGGGCGAGCAGGATCAGCCGCGCGGCACTGTTGCGGGTCGCCAGGTGCCGTGGGGTCTCCTGTTCTGGAGCTCGGCCGGTGGCCTCGTGGTGCTCGGCATGGCCCTCTCGGTGATCGACCTCGTCACCGATCTCTACGGCCGCTCCGGCTGGCTCGGGACGCTCGGCCTGGTGCTGGCGGCGGTCGCCGCCGTCGCCTTCGTGGTGGTGGCCGGGCGCGAGGCCTCCGGCCTCCTGCGCCTCAAGGCGATCGATCAGGTGCGTGACCGCGCCACGGCGGCGGTCGAGACCGACGACCGCGCCACCGGTCAGGCGGCCGTCACCGAGCTGCTCGCCGTCACCCGCGGCATGCCGGCGCTGGCGAGCGCCCGCATGCGGGTGCAGTTCCACCTCAACGAGATCATCGACGGCCGCGACGTCGTCCATCTCGCCGAGCGCGAGCTTTTGGCCGGGCTCGACGAGGAGGCCTCGCGGCTCGTCACCAATGCGGCCAAGCGCGTCTCGGTCGTCACCGCGGTGAGCCCGCGCGCCGCCATCGACATGCTGTTCGTGCTGGTGACGGCGCTCGGCTTGGTGCGCAAGCTGGCGCTGCTCTACGGCGGCCGCCCGGGCGCGCTCGGCATGGTGCGGCTGATGCGGCACGTCGTCACCCATCTCGCCCTCACCGGCGGGCTGTCGGTCGGCGACGGCGTCGTCCAGCAGATGATCGGCCAGGGCCTCGCCGCCAAGGTCTCGGCGAAGCTCGGCGAAGGCGTGCTCAACGGCCTGCTGACCGCCCGGCTCGGTCTCGCCGCGATCGACGTGACGCGGCCGCTGCCGTTCTCGGCGCTCAAGCGCCCGACGCTGCAAGACCTCGCCGGCGGCCTGCTGAAGGGCCCCGAGAAGGGGGACGCAGTTCCCGCCGGCGCCATGCCGCGCGCCGCGACGGCGGACTGATCCACATCCTCTGCGCAGACGAGCGGCTCGGCCACGCGGCCGGGCCGCTGTTTCATGCGACGCCCCGGCGACGAGCGGCATTGCGGAACCTTTGTTGACGCGCCGCGTTAGTGCATCACGTTTTGCCGCGCCGTTCCGCTCTTTCCCTTCCCCTCCGTTCGGCGCGCTCGGCTCGTGGAGTCCTGATCGATGGTGAGCGCCCGGCGCGGGACGCTACGTCTGCTCCGTGCCCTCATGCTCGGCGCTGTCGTGGTTCCGGCCGCCCTGTTCGCCTATGTGGCGTGGGTCTCGTGGGGATCCATCGTCCAGCTCACCGACGACCGTCTGGTCCGCTCGCTCGACGTGCTGCACGAGCAGGCGTTGAAAGTGCTCACCACCGGCAATCTGGTGCTCGACGAGATCGTCGAGTCGGTCGAGAACGCGACCCCCGATCAGATCACGGCGCGAGAGGGCGAGCTGCATCGTCGGCTCAAGCGCGTCGCCGACCTCTTGCCGCAGGTGCAGTCCATCTGGGTGATCGACCGCGACGGCTACGCGCTCGCCAACAGCTACTTCGTTCCGGCGCCGCGCGGCGCATCGCTCGCCGACCGCGACTTCTTCCGCGCCCAGATCGACCGCGACGTCGGCACCTATGTGAGCAGCGTGTACACGCCGCGGCTGATCGAGGGGCCGTCCTTCTTCAGCATGAGCCGCCGCCTGAACGGCCCGAACGGATCGTTCCAGGGCGTCGCCAGCGTGTCGATGCTGCCGGGCGACTTCGAGAAGTTCTATCGCGAGATCGCCCGCAGCCCGGGCGAGGTCTTCGCTCTCATGCGCGAGGACGGCGCCTTTCTGGCGCGCTGGCCGGCCGGTCCGCTGGCGGACACGAAGCTGCCGGCGGCGAGCCGCTTCTTCGGCGAGATCGCCCGTGCGCCGCAGCGCGGCCTCTACTCCGGCGTCTCCCGCATCGACGGCGTCGAGCGTCGCGTCGGCTATCGCCGCATCGAGGGCTTTCCGGTCTACGTCGTCGCCTCGGTCGAGGCCGCGTCGATCCGGGCCGAGTGGCTCGCCGGGCTGCGCGGCCATCTGGTGTTCGGCCTACCGGCGACGCTGCTGCTCCTGTGGGTGCTGTGGGTCGCGCATCAGCGCACCGCCTCGCTCTACGCCGAGGCGATGCGGCGCGAGGCCGCCGAGACGGCGCTGCGCCAAGCGCAACGGCTGGAGGCGGTCGGCCGGCTGACCGGCGGCGTCGCCCACGACTTCAACAATCTCCTGATGGTGATCTCCGGCAGCGCCGACCGGCTGCGCCGCCTCGTCGACGGCGAGAAGGAGAGCCGGCTGGTCGAGATGATCACGACCGCGGCGAAGCGCGGCGAGACGCTGACCCGCCAGCTCCTGTCGTTCTCGCGCCAGCAGGCGGTCAGCCCGCAAAGCATCGACCTCGCGCAGCGCATGCCCGAGCTTTCGGAGCTGATCCGCCGCTCGCTCGCCGACGACGTCGAGGTGGTGATCGACGTTCCGGGCCGCGTCTGCCCGGTCAAGGTCGACCCGAGCGAGTTCGAGGTCGCGGTCCTGAACATCTGCGTCAACGCGCGCGACGCCATGCCGAAGGGCGGCCGTCTCGTCGTGCGGGTGCGCGACGCGGTGCTCGACGAGGAGGGCGAGAACGGGCTCGCCGGCGCCTTCGTGTCGCTGTCCTTCATCGACACCGGGACGGGCATTCCGGAGGAGCTGCTGCCGCGCGTCTTCGAGCCGTTCTTCACCACCAAGGAAACGGCCAAGGGCACCGGGCTCGGGCTGAGCCAGGTCTACGGCTTCGCCCGCCAGGCCGGTGGCGACGTGCGCATCACGAGCCGGGTCGGAGAGGGAACCAGGGTGACGTTGTGGCTGCCCTGGGTGGCTTTCGAGCCGGCCGCCGTGGCGGAGGCGCCGCCGGAGCCCGCGACGCGCTCGGCCGAGCGCCGGACCGTGTTGGTGGTCGAGGACAACCGCTCGGTCGCCGACGTGTGCGGCGCCTACCTGGAGCAGCTCGGCTACGACGTCAGGGTCGCGGCCTCGCCGCGCGACGCGCTCGCGACGCTGCGCGGCGCCGACGAGCCGAACGGGGCGGGGCGCGCCGATGATTCGCGCGAGGCGCGTCGCGTCAGTGATTCAGGCGAGGCGCGTCGCGCCAGTGATTCAGGCGAGGCGCGTCGCGCCCATGGCGTCGACCTGGTGCTCTCCGACATCCTGATGCCGGGCGGCATGAGCGGCGTCGATCTGACGCGCGAGCTGCGGGCGCTCGACCCCGGACTGCCCGTGGTGCTGATGACCGGCTTCAGCGACCGCGCCGGCGAGGTGGCGCGCGACGGCTTCCCGGTGCTGCGCAAGCCCTTCGACATCGGCCAGCTCGAGCGCGAGCTCGCCGCCGCGCTGGCCCGTCCCGACGGCTCCGCCGCGGCGTGAGGTCTTTCCGAAACTGCTGATCAGGTCGAGGGGGCGGCGCGCGCGGCGCGCCGCCGTGGCGCAACGACTCGTCGCCTAATGCAATCCGCCGGTGACGTGCAGCGTCTCGCCGGTGACGTAGGAGGCGCTGTCGGAGGCCAGGAAGGCGACCGCGGCGGCGATCTCGGCGGCCTCGCCGACGCGGCCGAGCGGGGTGATCGCCTCGACCTGCCGGCGCAGCTCACCGGCGTCGAAGCCGGCGGCCTTGACGCCTTCGGTCACGACCATGCCGGGATTGACGGCGTTGACCCGGATCTTGCGCGGCGCCAGCTCCTTGGCCAGCACGTCGGTGATGAGGTCGACCGCCGCCTTGGTGGCGCCGTACACGGCGGTATTCGGAAAGGCCAAAGTCGACGCGCCCGACGAGATGTTGACGATGCTGCCGCCGTCGTTGAAATGTCGCGCCGCCGCCTGCGTCACCATCAGCAGGCCGAGCACGTTGAGATCGAACTGACGGTGGAAATGCTCCGGCGTGATCGCCTCGAGCGGCAGCATCTCGTAGACGCCGGCGTTGTTGACCAGCACGTCGATCCGGCCGAGCGCCTCGACCGTCCGGTCGACGACCGCCTTGGCCGCCTGCGGATCGGCGAGATCGCCGCCGATCGCGACCGCCTTGCCGCCGGCGGCCGTGATCTTGTCGACCACCGCATCGGCGCCCGCCCGGCTGGACGCGTAGTTGACGGCGACCGCGGCGCCCTGGGATGCCAGCTCGAGCGCGATCGCGGCGCCGATGCCCTTCGATGCGCCGGTCACCAGCGCCACCTTGCCTTGCAGAGTCTTGGTCACGATCGTCGTTCCTCGTCCAGTTTCGTCCGATTGATCCGTATGTCGGAAGTTCGGAAATATGGAAGTATTGAACGAGGTCAAGAGGGCAACTATATCTTTTTCGATGGTGCAGTTCGTTCACCCCGCGCGCGACGACATCACGCTGGCCGGCATCCTGGCCGCGCTCGCCGACCCGATGCGTCTGCGCATCGTCAAGGCGCTGCTGGAGGAAGGCGATCGTCTGTCCTGCACGGCGGCGGCGCCGTGCCCGGAGATCCCGAAGTCGACGCTGTCGAACCATTTCCGCGTGTTGCGCGAGGCCGGCCTGATTCACACCGCCAAGAAGGGCGTCGCGCACTACAACACCGTGCGCGAAGCCGACCTCAACGCGCGGTTTCCGGGGCTCCTGAAGGCGATTCTGAAGCACGCGGCGGAGTAGCGGCGAGTCGCTCATCCTCCCCGATCCGCGAAGCGCCCGATAGGACGCATCACCCCCGCTTGCGCTCGTCCGGGCCGGTGGCGACGGGGCGCGAGGGCTCCTCGGTCCATTCCGACATCGAGCCGTCGTAGAGCGACACGTCGGGCCAGCCGAGAATCTCGGACAGCACGAACCACGGGGTCGCCGCCTGGTGGCCGGTGTTGCAATAGGTGACGACGGGCGCCTTGGGCACCGACGCGACCAGCGCCGCGAGCGCCGCCTCGTCCTTCAGCCGGCCCGTCGCGGCATCCCATAACGTCGTGTGGTCGAGCAGGAAGGCGCCGGGCAGCCGCCCGGGGACGCGCGCCTGCGGGCTCTGCGAGCGGCCCTCGAAGAACGACACGGCGCGGGTGTCGAGCAGCACGGCGTCGTCGCTGGCGAGCGCCCGCACGACGCGCGGGATCTCGGCCCGCGGACCGGAGGCGATCGCGACCGGGTAGGGCGGCGCCTGCGGCCGCACGCTCGGGCCGCCGACCACCGGGCGCGCCGGATCGGCCGTCCACGCCGCCATGCCGCCGTCGAGGATCGTGATCCGCGCGTGGCCGGCCATGCGCAGCGTCCAGAACACCCGCGCGGCCGCGGCGAAGTCGCCCGCCGAGGTGCCGGCCGCGATCACCACGGCCGTCTGCTCGGGCGTCAGGCCGATGCCGCCGAGGAGCGCGGCGAGCGCCTCGGGCTCGGGCAGCAGGCCGGTCGCCATGCCGCGCGTCGCACGCCAGCCGTCCTCGACGTAATCGGAATGAACGGCGCCCGGGATGTGCGCCGTCAGGTAGGCGCCGCGGCCGCCGCCGTCGACCACCGAGCGGATGTCGATCAGCCGCAGCGCCGGATCGCCGCGTTTTTCGGCGAGCCAGTCGGCGGAGACGAGCGGCGGCACGGTGTCGGTGGCGGGCTTTTCGGCTTCGGGCATGGGGCACTCCTGGGCGGGAGGGCGTTATAGCACCGCGCGCGGCGCTGTCCCTATCGCCCCGGGCCGATGCATCGCTCCTCATGGTGAGGAGCACTCCTGGCGCATGCGCCAGGAGTGCGTCTCGAACCATGAGGTCGCCGGCATCGTGCCCGCCCTCGCCCTTCGAGACGCGGCCTTCGGCTGCTCCTCAGGGTGAGGGCGGAGACAATCACGCGCCGTCCGTCCTGATCACACCGAGAAGTCGCCCGTCCGCGGGGTCGCGCGCTGGCGCGGGATGCGCACGCCGCGGCGCTGCATGTCCTTGAGGATCACGTACATCTGCGCCGCCGTCAGGGCGTCGTTGAAGGCGTCGTGCTGGGGCAGCATCGCCAGGTCGAGGTCCTCGGCGATCTTGGCGTAGCGCAGATCGATCTCGGTGCCGGGGGGGGCCTTGCCGTACTTGCGCTCGTAGTAGAGCTCGGAGACGTCGATCTGGCGGTTCGGCAGGTTGATGTTGAGCATGCCGAACAGGTACTTGTTGATCATCCGCACGTCGAACGACACCCAGTAGCCGACCAGCGGCCGGCTGCCGATGAAGCGCAGGAACTCCGGCATCACCTCGCGCATCGTCCGGCCCTGCTTCACGTCGGTCTCGCGCAGCTGGTGCACCTTGATGGCCGACACCTCCATGGCGGCGCCGGGCCGGATCAGCGCCCGGAACGTCTCGCTGGTCAGGATCGTGTTGCCGCGGATTTTTATGGCCGCGATGCTGATCACGTCGTCGGCCAGGATGTCGAAGCCCGACGTCTCGCAGTCGAACGACACCACCTCGCCGGTCTCGTCCTGGTCGAACAGGAACGCGTAGGCGTTGTCGGCGAGCAGCATGCGGTCGAACAGCGCGCGGCTGCGGCGGAGGATCTCGGAGCGCATCAGAACACGCTCAGATGGTAGCGGTTGCGGACGATCTCGCGGAAGCGCTTGACCACGCGGAGCGCGTCGCGCAGCAGGTCGCGGTCGCGCGTCGTCAGCTCGCCGAGCTTGACGATCGATTCGCGCTCGCGTTTCCCGGTCGCCATGGCGGCGAGCTGCGAGCGCAGCCGGATCTCCATGAAGTAGGACAGCGCGCTGGTCAGCTCGCGGCCGAAGTCGGCGCCGAACAGGCCGGCCTCGGCCAGCGCCGCGATGCGATCCGCCGTCGACACCTCGCGGATGCCCTGGTCGATGGCGAGCGTGCGCACCCCGTGAACGATCGGGAAGGTGCCGGACTTCTTGACGTCGATCTCGTCCGAGCCGACGCCGACCGAGGCCATGAACGAGGTCAGCATGCCGGCGCTCGCCCCGGCGAACAGGTCGATGGCGCGGGCGAAGCGGGCCAGATACGCGGTCTCGCCCCGCATCAGGTCGACCATGGTCGACTTGGCGCGATCGAGCAGGTCGTGGTGGCCCGTGACCGAGACGGCGTCGAAGAAGATGCCGAGATTCATCGGCCCGTCCTCGGCCGGCGAGCGCACCCAGCCCTCGAGCTGGAAGAGGAAGTCGTCGATCGGCTGCGACCAGCGCGGGTTCTTCACCATCACGTCGCCCGGACAGGGCGGGAAGCCGAAGCTCTCCAGCGCGCCCGAGAAGGCGGTGCGGAACGCGGCGAGGTCGGCCTCGGGCACCGGCTTCGCCAGCAGGATGCCGTTGTCCTGGTCGGTGCGCACCGTCTGCTCGCCGCGCCCCTCCGAGCCCATCACCAGGAGGCAGCCGTTCTCGCGGATCGAGGGCGGCGCCACCATCTCGAACAGCTTGGCGAACAGGCGACGGTTGAGGTCGGACGTGATCTCGGCGATCACCTCGACCCGGGCGCCCTGGCGGTTGAGCCGCTCGACCTGGCTCTGGATGTCGAGCGCGCAGGCCTTGAGGTCGGCCGGCACCTTGGCCTGGTCGATCTGGCCCGGGATGAGCTGCGGATTGCCGGCGACGAGGCCGAGAATGTCGATGTCCTCGAGCACGCCGATATAGTCGCCGCCGGAGCGGATCGCGAGGCGGCGCTTGTTGTGGCGCGTCATCGCGATGACGGCGGCGAAGATGAAGTCGTCGGCGTCGATCGACACGACGTCGAAGTGGCACACCTCGCGCACCGGCGCGTCGAGCGACTTGCGGTCGACCACGAAGGCCTTGGCGAGATTGGCGCCGGTGACGATGCCGGTGCGCGCGCCGTCGCGCACGAACAGCGTGTTGTTGTTGCGCTCCTGCATGAGCTGGCCGGCGTCGTGCAGCCGGGTCGACCCGTCGACGAAGATTGCCGCGTGGTAGCGCACCTCGCGCACATGGGCGCGTAGCGCCGAGTCGACGCCGGTGCGGTCGCGCCGGTCGTAGGACCGCAGCTTTCGCGAGATCTCGGAGTAGAAGAAGGCGGCGAAGCCGGGGTTGCGGGAGATCAGATCCTGCACCACCGCCTTCGGCAGCAGGTAGCAGAGCGTCTCCTCGGCGGCCACGAAGGTGGTGCCGGCCGGGCCGTGCACCAGCGAGCGGGCGTCGAACGTGTCCTTCGGCCCGAGGCTCGACTCGACCGTGTCGCCGTCGCGCTCCTCGACCCGGCCCTTGATGACGACGTGCAGGTGCTCGGAACGCTGGCCGGACGGGATGACGGTCGCACCCGGCGCGAAATAGCCGATGTCGATCGCGGCGCGCAGCGTGCCGATCTCGTCGTGGCTCAGCCGGTCGAAGGGGGGATTCTGGGCGTCGAAGGCTTGCGGCATGCGGCATACCAATTCCGGGTGATCAGCTCGCCGTCATTCCGGGGCGCGGCGGAGCCGCGAACCCGGAATCCAGCGATACCCTCCGAAGCCTCGGCTGGATTCCGGGTTCGGTGCTTCGCGCCGCCCCGGAATGACCGCCGACTTGATCAGACGAATGTCGTATTACCCGGAACAGCGCTCACCCGGACCCGAGCGGCCGACCGGCACTGTGCGGGCCGGCCGCCCGGAGGGTCGATCATCCGGTCGCCGCCCGGCCTCGTTTCGGAGACCGGGCGATCGATCGGATGGTGGTCAGTGGGCGACCGCCTTGTGCGAGCCGATGCCGGTCTCGGAGCGGACGTACTGGTGCTCGAAGCCGGCCTTGTCGATGGCACCGCGCTTGGAGCCGTCCAGCTTGGAGAACAGCCAGATGCCGGCGAACGCGATGGTCATCGAGAACAGCGCCGGGTTGTCGTAGGGGAACGGCGCCGAGGTGAAGCCGAAGGTCTTCACCCACACGGCCGGGCTCAGCACGACCAGCGACACCGAGCTGATCAGGCCGAGCAGGCCGCCGATCAGCACGCCCCGGGTGGTGGTGCCGCCCCACAGGATCGACATCAGCAGGACCGGGAAGTTGCAGCTCGCCGCCACCGCGAAGGCGAGGCCGACCATGAAGGCGACGTTCTGGTTCTCGAAGATGTAGCCGAGGATGATGGCGACGATGCCGATCACCACGGCCGTGATCTTCGACACCTGGACCTCGCGATCCTCGGAGACCCGACCCTTGGCGATCACCGAGGCGTAGAGGTCGTGGCTGACCGCCGAGGCGCCGGCGAGCGTGAGGCCGGCCACCACGGCCAGGATGGTGGCGAAGGCGACGGCCGAGATGAAGCCGAGGAAGAGCGAGCCGCCGACCGCGTTGGAGAGATGGATCGCCGCCATGTTGGTCCCGCCCAGGAGGGCCGTGACCTTGTTGTAGGCGCCGTCCGCCCCGACCTTGTAGAAGCTCGGGTCGTTCATCAGGAACGTGATGGCGCCGAAGCCGATGATGAAGGTCAGGATGTAGAAGTAGCCGATGAAGCCGGTCGCGTAGAACACCGACTTGCGGGCCGCCTTGGCGTCCGACACGGTGAAGAAGCGCATCAGGATGTGGGGCAGGCCGGCGGTGCCGAACATCAGCGCGAGGCCGAGCGACAGCGCCGAGACCGGATCCGACACGAGATTGCCCGGGGCCATGATGGAGGCGCCCTTGGGATGCGTCTGGACCGCCTTCTGGAACAGGGCCTCGGGCGAGAAGCCGAACGTGATCAGCACCATCAGGGCCATGAAGGTGGCGCCGCCGAGCAGCAGGCAGGCCTTGATGATCTGCACCCAGGTGGTGGCCACCATGCCGCCGAAGGCGACGTAGATGATCATCAGGGCGCCGACCGAGATGACGGCGTAGAGATAGGGCAGGCCGAACAGCAGCTCGATCAGCTTGCCGGCGCCGACCATCTGGGCGATCAGGTAGAAGGCCACCACGGTGAGGGTGCCGATCGCCGACAGGCTGCGGATCCGGGTCTGCTCCAGGCGGAACGACACCACGTCGGCGAACGTGTACTTGCCGAGGTTGCGCAGTCGTTCGGCGATCAGGAACAGGATCACGGGCCAGCCGACCAGCCAGCCGACCGAGTAGATCAGG
This sequence comes from Rhodoplanes elegans, assembly GCF_016653355.1. GTDB lineage: Bacteria > Pseudomonadota > Alphaproteobacteria > Rhizobiales > Xanthobacteraceae > Rhodoplanes > Rhodoplanes elegans. The sequence goes on from NZ_NHSK01000113.1 coordinate 13,689, forward strand.
CCGTCGAAGCCGGACGCGAAGACGAGGCCGGAAATCCCGAGAAACGAGGCGGCCGACATGTAGTCGCCGGCGATGGCGAGCCCGTTCTGGCCGGCCGTGATGCCGCCGCCGGCGGCGTAGAAGTCGGCGGCCGAGCGAGTGCGCCGCGCCGCCCAGTAGGTGATCCCGAGCGTCGCCGCCACGAAGGCGAAGAACATCAGGATGGCGGCGAGGTTGAGGCTCTGCTTGCCGCCGCCCTCGATCGGGCCGGCGGCCTCGGCGACGCCGGCGAGCGCCGCGAGCGCGAGGCCGGCCATGACGGCGGTGGTACGGAGCGCGCGCATCACTTCTGCCTCCCGACGATGTTGGTCGTGATGTCGTCGAACTCGGAGTTCGCGCGACGCACGTAGATGCCGGTCAGGAGGAACGCCGAGACGATGACACCGAGGCCGATCGGGATGCCGACCGTGGTGACGCCGGTGCCGAGCTTGACGGCGAGCACGCCGGGCGCGAAGGCGATGACGAAGATGAAGCCGAAATAGATGACCAGCATCGCCACGGTCAGCGTCCACGCGAAGCGCGAGCGCTTCGAGACGAGCTCCTGGAACTGCGGGTCTGATTTGATCGTGTCGTACGACGGCGTACTCACGGCGTCCCCCTTGGTTAGAGCCTCCCGCTCCGATATCGGCCGACTGTTTGCTCGGCTCTGATGATTGCGCGGCACGTTAGTCGGCGCGACCACACGGCGCAATCCGACCAAAGACGCAACTCGCCCGTCCCGCCATCCGAAGAATCACGTGTTTCGGCGGCGTCCGGCGACACGATCGCGTGCGCGGTGCGAGGTGGCGGCGGCGACGGTGGTCCGGACCGGCCGGGGCGCAAGCCCGGGCCGGTGCGACGGCGGCGGGCCGGGTCGCGCACGGCCGGCGCAAGCGGCTGACCCGTCGACCTTTCCTCGCGGCCGGCCGGGCTGCGGCGGTTTGGCGCGACCCGGCGCGGTCCGGTTCTCCTGGACGGCGGGCCGGCGGGTTCCTAGATCTCCGAGCACCGATCCGGGCCCCTCTGGCGGCGCCTTCGCCGCGATGTCGGATCTTTCACCTGCCGCTTCTGTCGACTTTGGTCGAACAGGAGCGACATCTGGAGGATTGCGATGGAGCTCGTGTCCGGACTCGATTTTCTCTTTGCGACGTTTCTCGGCAAGCCGGCCTGGGCCTGGCTCTTGTTTCTCGGCATCGTGACGACGCTCCTGGTGCTCGACCTCGGCGTCCTGCACCGCAAGGCGCGCGCCATCGGGGCGGGCGAGAGCCTCGCGCTGTCGGCCGCCTACATCGCCGTCGCGCTCGTCTTCGGCGCCTGGGTGTGGTCCGACATGGGCCGCGAGGCGGGCGTCGCCTGGCTCACCGGCTTCTTCGTCGAGAAGACGCTGGCGCTCGACAATGTCTTCGTCATCTCGCTGATCTTCGCGACGCTCGCGGTGCCGCCGCACCTTCAGCACCGGGTGCTGTTCTACGGCATCCTCGGCGTCGTCGTGCTGCGCGCCGTGATGATCGGGCTCGGCGCCGCGATCGTGTCGTCGTTCTCCTGGGTGCTGTTCCTGTTCGGCGCGCTCCTGATCGCCACCGGCATCAAGATGCTGGTGGTCGCCGAGAATCCGGCCGCCTGGGTCGACAACCCGATGATGCGGTGGATGAATCGCCATCTGCGCGTCACCCGTGAGGTTCACGGCGAGGCGTTCTTCGTGCGCCGTCCCGGCGTCGCGGGTGGTCCGGCCGTCACATGGGTCACGCCGCTGTTCGTCGCGCTCGTGCTGATCGAGTTCGCCGACCTCGTCTTCGCGGTCGACAGCGTCCCGGCGATCTTCGCGATCACCACCGATCCCTACATCGTCTACACGTCCAACATCTTCGCCGTCCTCGGCCTGCGCGCCCTCTACTTCGCGCTCGCCGCCACGGTGCATCGCTTCCGCTATCTGAAATATGCGCTGTCGCTGGTGCTGGTGTTCATCGGCGCGAAGATCTTCTGGAACCAGATCGTCGGCAAGGTCGATCCCCTGGTGTCGCTCGGCGTCACCCTCTCGCTCCTCGCCGGCGGCGTGATCGTCTCGCTGTGGAAGACGCGGGCGGAGACGCGCACCGCCTCGACCCCGGCCTCCTCGACCTGACCGGCCCGAACCGCAACCCCGAAGCCCTCGACCCTGGAGATCCGCATGTTCGACGTGAACAAGATCCTCACCGCCGTACTGGCCGGCGACGGCGCCGGCGCGCCGCCCCCGGCGACGAGCCGTGACACCGGTTTCCTCACCCGCGGCCGCGGTCTGCCACCGGCGGTGGGCGGTCAGGGGGCCGGCGGCGGCCTGCCGTTCGATCTCGGCAGCCTCGCCGGCCGCCTCGGCGGCCTCGCCGGCGGCAGCCCCCTCGGCGGCGGTGGCGGCGGCGGCCTCGGCGATCTGCTCGGCCGCAACGCCGGGATGCTCGGCGCCGGCGGTCTCGCGGGCGGCCTCGCCGGCATCCTGCTGAACTCGAAGCACGCCCGAAAGTATGCCGGCACGGCCTTGAAGGTCGGCGCCGCCGCGGTGCTGGGCGGTCTCGCCTACAAGGCGTATCAGGACTACCGGGCGGGGCGCCCGGTGGTGCCGCAGGGCGTTGCCGACACGCTCGGCCAGATGCTCGGCGGCCAGCAGGGCGGCGCGACGGCGGAGAGCGGCCCGGCCGGCGCGCCGGCGCCCGGCAGCGAGGCCGCGGCGGCCCGCACCACGCTCCTCCTCTTGCGCGCCATGATCGGCGCCGCGCTCGCCGACGGCCGGATCGACTAGGCCGAGCGCACCATGCTGATCGCGCGGATCGAGGCGAGCCCGCTCGGCGTGGAGGAGCGCCAGGTGCTGGAGGGCCTCGTCGCGCGGCCCGACACCCCGGCCTCGCTCGCCGCCGATGCGGCGACCCCGGAGGAGCGCGCCGAGGTCTATCTCGCCGCCTATGTGGCGATCGACGCCGACACGCCGGCCGAGCGCGCCTGGCTCGACGATCTCGCGGCGCGCCTGCAGCTCGATCCCCGGCTGCGCCAGAATCTCGAGACGGCCGGCGACGCCGCCGCGGCGGCGTGAGCGCAGCGTTGCTCTAGCCGTCGCTTCGCGGGCCGCTCCGGGGCGGCGGCCCTCTCCGCCGTCGTCGCCGGGCTCGACCCCGTAGGCGCAAAGTTTAAGGCCGAAGCTTCTCCGCCGTCATGCTCCGCAAAGGCGGAGCATCCAGTACGCCGCAGGGTTTCGACTGAAACAACGAATGCTTATGGATACTGGGCCGTCCGCCTGCGCGGACGGCGACCACCGAAAGGCAGTGCCTTCACGTCTAACTCAGCGCCTATGGAGGTCGACCCGGCGACCCATCCCGCTGCGAGTGGACGCTTTTCGATGACGGTGATGGATGCGCGGGTCGAGCCCGCGCATGATGCTCTCATGCGTGGAACGCGATGTGTGCATCCCGCAGCTTCCTGTCGCCCCGGAACGACGGGCACCGCCGGTGACCTACTCGGCCGGCAGGCCGGCGCGGGAGTGGTTCGAATAGGTCGCCCAGGTCGGCGCGTAGCCGTCGTCGGCCTGGTTGCCCCAGGTCGCCCAGCCGGGCCGCGTGCCGCGGGCGAACAGCTCGAGGTAGGGCCCCGGCGAGCACGCCTCGATCAGGGCGTACTGCTCGTCGGGTTTTCGCGAGTGCTCGCGCTTGCGGGTGGCGATGAAGTTCACCTGCCGACGTCCGGCCGCGCGCGTGCGGGCGTTCCGGCCCCGCACGCCGAACAGGATCAGCTCGGTGACGTTGCGGAAGTAGAAGCCGACGCCGCGCCCGTCCGGGCCGCCGTCCTTCCTCACCTTGTGCCAGACGATGTTGGACTTGTAGCTGAAGCCCCAGGCCCGCATCACGGCGAGCCCCTCGGGCAGCAGCGCGTTCGGCACCCACAGATAGAGATGCGCCGGCTCCGCGGTGAGCGCCGCCACCGGGAGCGCCTCGATCTCGGGAAGCGTCATGGTGCCGTAGCGCGACAGCCGCCGATGCTCCGGCGCCATCTTTCCGGTGCGGTTGACGAACTGCCAGGGCGGGTCGGCGAGAATGGTGGCGAAGCTTCGGCCGCCCGCGAAAACCTCGAGATCGACGGCGGCTGGATGATCGGCGGCCATGATGCGGTCCGGCGGTGCGACTCGCGCCGCGTCCGGCGCGATTCCGCATCTATAGCGCGACCGGGCGCGCTGCCGCCAGAACGGCGGCCGCTCACGCCGGCGGCGTCGCCCGCGGCGCGGGAGGCGGCGCGTCGGGTGTCGTGACCCGGGCGGCGAACGACTGGATCAGGTCGATCGGCACCGGGAACACGATGGTCGAGTTCTTCTCGCCGGCGATGTCCTGGAGCGTCGAGAGGAAGCGCAGCTGCATCGACTGCGGCGTGCGGGCCAGCATCTCGCCCGCCTGCACGAGCTTCTCGGCGGCCTGCTGCTCGGCCTCGGCGCCGATGATGCGGGCGCGGCGATAGCGCTCCGCCTCGGCCTGGCGGGCGATGGCGCGGATCATGCTCTCGTCGATGTCGACGTGCTTGATCTCGACATTGGCGACCTTGATGCCCCAGGCGTCGGTCTGGCTGTCGAGAATGGTCTGGATGTCGCGGTTGAGCTTGTCGCGCTCAGCCAGCATCTCGTCGAGCTCGTGCTTGCCGAGCACCGAGCGCAGCGTCGTCTGCGCGAGCTGGCTGGTCGCATTCATGAAGTTCTCGACCTGGATCACCGCCTTGTCGGCGTCGACCACGCGGAAATACACGACCGCGTTGACCTTCACCGAGACGTTGTCGCGCGAGATCACGTCCTGGGTCGGCACGTCGAGCACGAGCGTGCGCAGATCGACCCGCACCATCTGCTGAACGAGCGGCACGAGCAGGATCAGGCCCGGCCCCTTCACGCCGGAATAGCGCCCGAGCGTGAACACGACGGCGCGCTCGTACTCGCGCATGATCCGCACCGCCGCGAGGACGAGGCCGATCACGAGGACGGCGATCACGAGATAGGGGAGAATGCTGGCGAGGGCGTTCATGGGCGGTCCTTCGGGCGAGCGGGTGGATCGGGTGTCGCGGGATGACGTGCGGGTGCGGGAGCAGGCGCGGGCTCGACCCGCAGCACGAGGCCGTGGCGGCCGACGACCCGGACGGCGCGGCCGGGCGGGTCCGATCCGGGCGCATCCTCACCCGGCCTGTCCGCCCCGGGCGGCAGCGGGGCGTCGCTCCGCGCCTGCCAGATCTCGCCGGCGATGCGGATCGTGCCGGCCCGGCCGCTCCAGGTGACCACGCGGCCCTCGCTGCCGATCAGCGCCGGATCGCCGGTGGCGACGCGGTGCCTCCAGGCGCGGCGGACGACGATGCCGGACACGACGAGATAGGCGAGGAGAACGATCGCGACCCCGATCGCGGTGGTCTCCGACAGGCCGGCCGACAGGGCTCTCCCGTCGGTCAGGATCAGGAGCCCGGTCGCCAGCACGACGAGGCCGCCGAAACCCAGAAGCCCGAACGTCGGAAGCGCCGCCTCGGCGGCGATCAGGGCTGCCCCGAGGAAAACCAGACCGAGCCCGGTCCACCAGCCGAACAGCCACGCCGTGGTCGTCGGATCGATGGACGGGGCGGGAGCGGTCGCGGCCGGCGCGGCCACGAGAACGACGAACGGGGCGGACAGAATCACCGCGAGCAGAAACATCGAGCGAGCCGGCATCGTGTCTCCGTCACGATTCGGAGGAGGGGGACGCCGTGTGTCGCGCCGCGTCGGCTTTCTCGCCGCTACCCGGGGCAACGATCGGCCGCCATCGCCGTTCCGGCGGGGCCGTCCGCGCCACCTCGCTGCGCCCCGATGACACCCGCGGCCGCAGCGGGTAAACAGTGGGCGAAGGCCCATCGTCGCAAAGGAGGGCGTCGATGTCGGAAGGGCCAATGTCGCCGGAGACGCTGCTGCCGCTGTTCCGCACCGCGGCGCTGTTCTGGCTCGTCCTGTTCGGGCTCGCCTTCGCCAACGGTGCGTTGCGTGAGCTGGTGCTCGCCCGGCTGCTCGGTCCGGAAGCGCTTCCGGTCTCGGGGATCACCGGTATCGTGCTGATGGCGGTCGCGATCGCGCTGTTCGTGCGGCGGGTGCGGCCCGGCTTCGGCGCCGCCTTCGCGATCGGCGCGATGTGGCTCGTCCTCACGCTCGCCGCCGAGGCCGTGCTGGTGGTCGCGAGCGGCAAGCCGCTCCGGGTCGTGGTCGACACCTTCTCGGCCGCCGCGGTGGCGGAGGGTGACCTGTTCGCGCCGCTGGTGGTGTTCGTCGCCCTGTCGCCGCCGCTGTTCGCGCTGCTCCGGCGCCCGCTTCATTGAGCCGCCGCGCGGCGCCCGGGTGCGCTGCGCAACGGGGTTGCGAGCGGCCGGCGCAAATCCGCCGCGATCGGGCGTCACTCGCCGGCGAAAAGTCGCTATCATCGAATCGAAATCGTATCCGAGTATCGAGGCTCGCCATGATCGATCATAAGTACCGCTTGCAGCTGCGCGCCGGGTCCGCCGTCGCCGGACTCCTGGCCGCGAGTCTCGTCGCTCTGGCCGGGCCGGCACACGCCCAGCTGTTCGATCGCTGGCCGGCACCTGCCCAGCAGATGGAGCAGCGCACCCCGGAGGCGACCGATCCGCCGGCCGCCGAGGCGCCGGCGCAGCCGGCCAAGCCCAAGCCGGTGCGCAAGCCGAAGCCCGCCCCGACGGCGCAAGGCGCCGATC
>NZ_NHSK01000114.1 GCF_016653355.1 Rhodoplanes elegans
CGCTGCGCGCCTCGGCCTCGCCGATCGCCGAGTTGTTCGCGCGGCTGCGGCTCGCCGGCGCGGCGGGGGCGACGGCCGGCACCAGCGATCTCTCGACGGCGGAGATCGACCGCCTGCTCGCCCGCGCCATGCCGGGGTGATCGCGGGTCCCGGCACGCCACGCCGCGCCGGACCACGTGGCCGCTCCGGGGCAACATCGTGGCGATGCTGCGGCGCCGGTGCCATGGTCCTCGGCCGACGCTGATCCCCGAGCGGAAACAACAAGCTGCGTCATGTTGCGCCGCGGCGGAACCGACCGCGCGGCCGCCTGTTGACGCCACGAGAGCCTGTCACCGCGACGTCACGACCCGGACGACCGGGGCGGCGACCTCGCGCCCCGCGCGGCGTGATCGTTGTCCGGAGCGGGCTCGTCATCACATGGAGCAGAACACGATGAAGACGACGATTCGTTACGCCCTCGCGGCCGGTCTGGTCGGTGCGGTCGCCCTCGGCGCCGCCACCCCGAGCGAGGCGCAGTCCCGCAAGTCGATGCGCTACCAGGACCGTGTCGCCACGCAGTCCTACGCGCCGTCGGCGCAGGGCTATTACGGGCAGGGCTATTACGGCAATCCGGTTGCCGCCGGGGTCGGGGTCGCCGGTCAGGCGGCCCGCACCGGCGTCGGCCTCGCGGCCGGGGCGGTCGGGGCCGGCGTCGGCCTCGCCACCGGCATCGCTGGGGCCGCGCTGAGCCCGCTCACGGGCGGCTACAATCCCGGGTGGCAGCCCGGCTATGAGGGTTACGCCTCGGCCGGCGGCCCGATCGCTCCGGTGACCGGCCCGGCCGGCGGCACCGCGTCGGTGGCCGGTAACGGCCAGTGCTGGATCTCGACCGACCTCAACCGTGGTTACGGGTATCTGGGCGACTGTCGCACCCGTGGGGCCGACTTCGGCGTCGCCGCGATCACGGGCCAGGCCGGCACCCAGGGCACCGTGGTGCCGTATCCGCAGTACTGATCGGCTTCAGCGCGACTGCAAAGGGCGGGTCTTCGGACCCGCCTTTTTCATGTGCGACCGACGCGTCCGTCCTACGCCGGTCCGCGCAGCAGGCGGTCGAGGGCGCCTTGCAGGATGAAGATCGCGGCGTGCTGGTCGATCACCGCCTTGCGGCTCTTGCGGCTCGCGTCGGCGGCGATCAGCTCGCGCTCGACCGCGGCGGTCGACAGCCGCTCGTCCCAAAGGCCGATCGGCAGCTCGGTCAGCTTCGCCAGGTTGCGGGCGAAGGCGCGGGTCGACTGGGCGCGCGGCCCCTCGCTGCCGTTCATGTTGAGCGGCAGGCCGAGCACCAGCCCGGCGACGCGCCGCTCCGCAGCGAGCGCCAGCAGCCGGGTCGCGTCGTCGGTGAAGCGTTTTCGCGCGATGGTCTCGACGCCCGTCGCGAGGCGTCGATCCGGATCGCTCACCGCGACCCCGATGGTCTTGTCGCCGAGATCGAGGCCGATCAGGGCGCCACGCTCCGGCAGCAGGGGGGCGATCTCGACGAGGGGAAGAACGGGTGCGGGCATGCGCCCGCCTAACACGGCGGACGAGGCCGCGCGAGTCTCGTGCCGGAACGACGGGAGCTGATTGACGCTTCGCCGCGCCTGCGGCTTATCTGGCCGCGGATGTGATCCGCGGCGCGAGCCGACATCGCGCAAAAAGGGGGAGTTCGTCATGGAGATCACCTGGTTCGGCCATTCCGCCTTCCGGCTCGACTTCAAGGGCACGGCCGTGCTGATCGACCCGTTCTTCACCGGCAATCCCGCCTTCGTCAGCGACCGCGCCGCGGCGATCGAGGGCGTCTCGCACATTCTCGTGACCCACGGCCACGGCGACCATGTCGGCGACACGCTCGGGATCGCCGCCGAGACCGGCGCGACGGTGACGACCAACTACGATCTCGGCATGTGGCTGGTGTCGAAGGGGCTGAAGAACTTCAACCCGATGAATACGGGCGGCACCACGGACTTGGGCACCTTCACGGTGACGCTGGTGCGGGCCGACCACTCCTCCGGCGACCTCGTCGACGGCATTCCGATCGGGCTCGGCAATCCCAACGGCGTGATCGTCAAGGCGGCGGGCGAGCCGACCGTCTATCACATGGGCGACACCGACGTGTTCTCCGACATGGGGCTGATCGCCGAGCTGCACGCGCCGAAGATCGCCATGGTGCCGATCGGCGACCGCTTCACCATGGGCGCGAAGAGCGCGGCATTCGCCGTGAAGCGGTTCTTCCAGCTCGACGCCGTGATTCCCTGCCACTACGGCTCGTTCCCGATCGTCGATCCGACCGCGGACAAGTTCGTCGCCGAGATGAAGGGCCACGCGACGCGGGTGATCGTGCCGGAGAAGGGACGGCGCGTGACGGTCTGATTCTCCAACTTTTGGCGGCATTGCTTCGCCGCGCGGAATCGAACCACGCTCGCGTTTCGGCCCACCATGTTTTGTGGCCGACTCGCGGCGGCGTTCGGGAACTTTCGGGGCGCCGCGGCGTTATCACGAGACGGCCGTGTCCGCGTATGGCGTCTCGGGGACGATCATGACTTCCCATTCATCCGGTAACTATTCGCTGTGGCCCGAGCGGGCCCGGCCGACCCGCCGTCGATTGTCGTTCGCGCGGCTCGGCGGCGTGGCCTCGGTGATGGTGGTGATCGCGGCGGCCGGTTACATGGTCGTCGACGAGATGACCCGCAACTCCGCCCTCGACGCGCCGATCGGCCGGAGCTGGGAGGATTACGCGGCGACGACCGGTGCAGGCACGGTTGGTGCAGGCACGGTCGGGCTTGCGCCAGCCGCCACCCAAGCGCCCGTCGCGAACGCGCCGGCGGCCGCCGCTGCAACGTCGGCCGCCCCGTCCGCCGCACCGCGCCAACGGCGCGGGGTGTCGGCGACCGCCCTGACGCCGATCGGCACCGCCGGCCCGAGCCGGTCGACGGACGGTCGGCGGGTGCCCGACGGGCGGCCCCCGATCGACCCGGCGACGACGTCGGCGGTCGCGGCTCCGCCGCCGGCCCCGGTGGCGTCCGCCCCGGCGGCGTCCGCGCCGCCTGCGACCGGCGAGCCGCCCAAGGAGGCCATCATGGCCGCCGGCGAGGACAAGCCCGCGGCCGAGCCGGCGAAGCCGAAAAAGAAGAAGGCCGTCCGCCGCAAGCCGCGGACCGAGACGGTCGACCAGGGCTGGGGCGGCAATCGCCGCGCCGACGCTTGGCAGCGCAACGGCTGGGGCCAGAGCTGGGGTGGCCAGCGGCAGGGCGGCTTCTTCCCCTACTGACCCGTTCTCGAACCCGTCTCCGACTCCGGCTCGACAAGGCCGACGACGGCCGGCCGTGCGACCCGGCGACGACCGACGATCCCGTTCGGCCGCCTCGCGAAGGTGGCGATCGCCCACCGGCCGCCGGCCCGGTGTTCCTCGGAGGTTTCTTCGAGGCTCGTGGCGGCTTTTCCTGTGGCGCCAGGAAACCGATCTCGCGTTGGGTAATTGACAACCGTCAGGATGATCCTGTCTCGACACCGCGCGGGCCGTTCCGGTTCGCGGTGTCGTTTTCAACGGAGCTGGAAATGCAAGGTGTTGTCGACGAGTCGCGGCGGTTCTCCCGACAGGCGCGCGGCGTCATCGCGACCGTCGCGATGGCGCTCGGCCTCGGTCTCGCGAGCGTCGTGCCGGCCGCTGCGGCCGAGGAGCCGGACCTGATCTTCCGCCGGTCGACCGTGTTCAAGTGGCTGAGCCCCAACGACAAGCTGGCGACCTACGGGCTCGACGACCCGGAGGTCGAGGGCGTCGCCTGCCACTTCACGGTGCCCGAGAAGGGCGGCTTCAAGGGCTGGCTCGGGCTGGCCGAGGAGGTCTCCGACATCTCGCTCGCCTGCCGGCAGATCGGTCCCGTGCGATTCAAGAAAAAGTTCGAGCAGGGCGAGGACGTGTTCCGTCAGCGCCGCTCCCTCTTCTTCAAGAAGATGCAGATCGTCCGCGGCTGCGACGTGAAGCGAAACGTACTAGTTTATATGGTCTACTCAGATCGGATCATCGAGGGCTCGCCGAAGAACTCGACGTCGAGCGTGCCGATCATGCCGTGGGGCGCCGCCGACACGGCGGTGCAACGCTGCGGGGATTTCGTGGAGTAACGTTGTCGCCCGCGGCGACGCGCGTCGCCGCGGGCGCCCCGGTGCGACGTCCGTTACGGCGGACGTCAGGCCTGGTATTTCGATCCGCCCTGATTTCCACAGTTGCGCACCCGTCCTCCTCTGCCCTGTACTCGTGCGCGGGCAGGAGCAGGGCGGATCGGGATGCAGGTGCGAACGAGCGGGCCGGCGCGGCAGCGGCCAGCCGGAACGATCTTCGAACGGTACCGGCTTGACACTGGTCAACGCGCCGGCGGCCGGGGTTGTCCAGGAGTTCAGTCGGCAAGGGTGGTCCCGCAGGCCCCGGGACGAGCCGGTTCGAGGCTCGGTGTGAGGCCGCTCACATTGCAGACCGTCCGTATCACCCAAAGTGGCGACGGATTAGGAAGTTCCACGCGTGACACGGACGACGGGTCTGGTTGCCGGACTGCGCGTCCTGCAATAGCCTGACCGCGACAGTGACCGAGATGCGGGATCCACGCGACATTGTTCACATGATCCTCGAGTCGGGGCCGAGCGGGCTGGTCCTGGTGGACGGCGGCGCGCGCATCGTTTTCGCGAACGAGCACGCCGAGGAGCTGCTCGGCTTCGCGCGCGGCGAGCTCGTCGGGCAGCCGATCGAGTGCCTGGTCCCGGACCGCTTCCGCGACGGCCATCCGGATCTCCGCCGCGTGTTCGACCTGTCGCCGCGCGACCGCCCGATGGGGATGGGGCGCGACCTGGCGGCGCGCCGCAAGGACGGCAGCGAGTTCCCGGTCGAGATCGCGCTCAAGCCGATGACGGTCGACGGCCGCGCCTATGTGCTGGCCGAGCTGGTCGACATCACCGAGCGCAAGCGCACCGAGGATCGCCAGAGGCTGCTGATCGGCGAGCTCAATCACCGCATCCAGAACCTGTTCGCCGTGATCCAGTCGGTGGCGCTGTCGAGCCTGTCGGGCGAGCGGCCGCTGCGCGAGGCGCGCGACGTGTTCATCGACCGCCTGCAGTCGCTCGGCCGTGCCTACACCTTGATGACCGAGCAGGAGTGGCGCGGGGCGCCGCTGCGTCAGATTCTCGCCTCCGAGACCTCGGCCTTCTCGGACCGCGTCACCCTCGACGGGGTCGAGGTGATGGTGAAGCAGAACGCCGCGCAGAGCTTCGCGCTGCTGCTGCACGAGCTCACCACCAACGCCGTGAAATACGGTGCACTGTCGGCACCCGAGGGCAGCATCGCGGTGCGCTGGAGCGTCGAGCGCGATCTGCGACCGATGGCCTTCGTGCTGTCGTGGCAGGAGGACGGCGGGCCGACCGTCGCGCCGCCGACCCGCAGCGGCTACGGCCGCAAGATCATCGAGGATACGATGCGGCGGATCGGCAAGCACTCGATCGAATATGCGCCGCAGGGCCTGAAGTACCGCATGGAAGCGCCGCTCGAGAAGGTCGGCTGGGTGGTGGACGACTCTGCCATCTGAAAGCGCGATCATTTGGAGACGCGGCCATTCGAGCCTCGGCCGCCAACCGCTGTTTCGCGAATAGTGCGATATGCCGTGAGCCGATACCGGGCTGACGATGTTCGTTGCCGAGGCGACACGGTTTTGTCACGATCGGACCTGCAGCGATTGATTTACCGCGGCTGTGCGGAGCGAATGAGGTAGAGTTTTAGTTGTTGCGCGGATCTCGTGACGCCATGGGCGCCTGCATATTCGATGAGTTGGAACACCGAGCTCGCATATTTCGTGACGCCGAAGTCCGGCCCGATGCGCCCGATGCGCACGCTGGTGGACGTGAACCGGGCGTTGCTCGACGATCTGCCGTTCGTCTCCCGGCTCCGTCCGCATTGGGCCGCGGTGGCGCGGCTGCTGCTGATCGCCTCCGACACGGGATCGACAATCGACGTTCGCTTGGCGACTGACGCGCTGGTCCGCGCGCTCGAGACCGAGGGATGGATGACGCGGGCGCGCGGCACTGTCGCGCTGTCGCCGTCCGACAAAACGCAATCGCCCGCGGAGCGCGGCCAAGTGTCGACATCGGTGTCGAGCTCGGGCGTCGCCGTGACCCTGCCGGCCGCGCGGGCCGGCGCGACCCCGATGGCCGTTGCGATCGCGCCGTGTCGTGACGCCGCAGCCGACGGATATGCAGCACCAGACGTCGTCGGGCCGTCAGACTTTGAAGCATCAGTCTTCGAGGCACCGGCTTTCGAGGCGACAGTCTTCGAGGCACCGGTCTTCGAGCAACCCGTCTCCGAGGCACCGATCTTCGGTGCGCCCGGGTATCGGCCGGGCGAGGTCGTCGGTCCGACCGCGCGGGTGCTGGACGATACAGAAGACCTGCCGGGCCTGATCCTGCGGAAGCTGCCGGGCGCGCCGGCGCGCGCTGGCGCGCCGAGCCGGGCGATCGGCAGCCGTCAGGGACGCGGGACGCGGCGGCCGGCCGACACGAAGCTGTAGCCCTGGGTGCCCTGGACGGCGACCATCACGGCCTCGATCACCGGCTCGGCGTCGGCGGCCGGCGCCGCCCAGTCGACCACGAAGCTCGCGCCGATGCCGCCGCGCACGTCCTCCTGGGCGATCACCACCTGCATCGACGCATAGGGCTTCAACGCCACCGGCTTGTCGAGCGTCCGCTCGACCAGCCGTCCGGCCTGATCGCGATACTCGATCGCGTCGATCACCAGCACATCCTTGGCCGAGGCGTTGTGGATCGACAGAAGCCCGGAGAAATTGATCTTGGTGCGGCCGCCGCCGGCGATGACGGTGGAATGCAGCGGGATCAGCGTGCGGCCGCGCGCGGCCGGCGGTCCCGCCGGCACCGTGGCGGTCGCGTCGGGCAGCAGCATCACGGCCTGCTCGGCGCGGGCCGGACACGGCGCCACGAGCCCGGCGATCAGGACGACCGGCAGCAGGGACGCGCCGAGCGCGAGCGCGCCGGCGCGGGAGCGATGCGGGGCGGACGGCACGGTTGCCTCCTCCAGATGAGCTGGCCGGTGGACGACCCCGGCCGGCGACGCGACGGCGCGAACGGACCTCAGCAGCACAGCCCGTCGACAGCGCAGCCGCAGCGGCCGTAGACGAGGTGCGGATACCAGTAGGCGGTCTTGGCGTCGCCCCGTGGCCCGTAGGGATAGACTTTGGTGCGCACGGCCTTGCCGTAGATCGCCGGCACGCCGTAAGCCCAGCCAACGGGCGGTACGGACCAGGTCGGCGGTGTCCATGTCCGAACGACCACGAAGGACCCGACGAAGGTTCGGCCGCTGCGATGGCCAGCCTCCGACGGCGACGCCAGGGCGACGCTCGCCAGCCCGGCCAGGAGGGCGGTGAATCGGGCGACGCTCCCGCGGGAGCGTGGGCGACGTCGGAGGGCGGGGGTCTCGGTCGGCCGTTCGGCGGAGATCTCGGATGTCATGGCGCGGTCCAGTCCTCGGGTGCGAGTCGGGGGCTCGGCGGCATCGACCGACTATAGCCGAGGCGCGCCCGGACGACACCGCGCGTGCACGTCGCTTGCGGGCTGATCAGCGCCTCGGCCGCCCGAGAATGTCGTCGATCGCGCCGCGGATGGCGTCGGCGGGATCGCCGGCGCACCGGTCGCCGGAGGTGTGGTCGAGCCGCGCCGACACGGCCCGGTGCGGGACCGCGACGAATCCGGTCGGTGCGGCGTCCGGAAGAAGGACTCTGAGCAGCGGATCGCCGACCACGAGGTCGGCGTCCTCGGCCGCGAGCCAGGCGGCCGCGTGCTCCTCGTGCGCGAGCCGACAGTCGCCCGGCTCCGCCAGCGTCTCGTCGAAGGCGAAGAACGAGGCGACCCGGATCCTCGCGCCGTCGCGCCTCCGCCGCAGGGCGGCCCGGATCGCGCCCATGTGGATCTGCTCGCCGACCAGCGCGACCGTCTGGCGACCGGCTCCGGCGTCGTCCGGGGCCGGGACAAGGCCGGGTGCCGGCGCCGGTTCCGACGGCTCGCCCGCTGCGGCGCGCGCGAGCACGACCGCGAGGGCGGCCTCGTCGTGCTCATCGAGCGGCAGGCCGGTGACGAACGGAATGCCCCAGCGGCGCTCCATGAAGCGGGCGAGCGGCAGCGCCGCGGCGGCGACCACCAGGTTGACGGCGGCGCCTGCGGCGCGGCCGAGCGCGTCGAGCCCGGACTCCTGGCCCCAGATCGAGACGAGCGGCAGGTCGGCGCGGTCGAGGACGCGGCGCAGCCGCACGAGCGTCGCGCCGTCGATGTCGTCGAGCGGCGAGGCGCCGAGAATGTTGGCGCCGGCCGGCGGCTCCTCCGGCTCGGCGACGAACCGCTTCGCCACCGCCAGGAACGCCGCCGACAGCCCCTTGTCGTAGAGGCCGAGGCCCGTGGTCGCGAAGCCGAAGGCGGGCAGGCCGGTCTCGTGCTCGACCAGATTGGCGAAGCCGTCGACGTCGAATCCGACCAGCATCGGCACCGGGCTCGCCACCACGGCGACGAAGCCGTGGTCGGCCTCGCGCGTCGCGCGGAGGATGTTGTCGAGCAGCTTCTGGTCGTTGCCCATGATCGCGTCGAACTCGCGAAGCCCCGAGCAGAACACGCTCGACCGCCCCGAGAACCAGCGCGGCTCGTCGTAGCCCGTGTAGCTGCCGGT
Organism: Rhodoplanes elegans; assembly: GCF_016653355.1. GTDB lineage: Bacteria > Pseudomonadota > Alphaproteobacteria > Rhizobiales > Xanthobacteraceae > Rhodoplanes > Rhodoplanes elegans. The sequence goes on from NZ_NHSK01000114.1 coordinate 8,720, forward strand.
GCAGCCGGAGGCGTCGTGAATCACCACGAGGCCGCCGAGATCGTGCAGCGCCGAGGCGACGCCGGAATAGTCGGCCGCGAAGGGCGGCAGCCGGGTCAGCAAAAAGCTCATCTCGTCCTCACACCACCAGCCCGTAGGCCCGGACCATGTCCTCGAGCGCCTCCGGCCGTGCCGCGGCGGCCGAGGCCGCCAGCGCGTCCAGCACGGTCGCGAGGCCGTGGAACCCGAAGAGCCCTTCGTCGAAGCTGATCGGCACCGTCACGGGCGCGGCCGTGAGATAGCCGGCCGAGAAGCCGATTGCGATGTCGGCGGTCGGCCGGTCGGGCCGCGACCAGCTGCGCGCCGGATGGATCGGCGAGGAGATGATCAGATCGGGCGCGTTTGCCGCGAGCCAGTCGAAGGCCGGCCGCTCGTGCGCCGGGAGCTGATGCGCGACGACCTCGACGACCGCGAAGCCGCGCTCGATCAGGGCGCGGGAGAGATCGAACGGGCTGCAGGTCGCGGTGCTGTCGATCGCCAGCGTGCGGTCGCCGACCACGGCGTGCGCGCGCGTTGCCGCCCGCTCGGCCTCTTCGCGCGCCGCCGAGGGATCGAGCGTAACGCCGCCGAGCGCGGCGGCGATCGCGGCGTAGCGCGCCCCGATGGCGGCCTCGCTGAACGCCACCGGGGCGATGACGAAGGGCGTGCCGAGCGTCTTCTGCAGCGTCTCCGCCGCGGCGATCCCTTCCGGCCGCGTCACCAGGTTCAGCCGCACGGCGGCGAGGCGCTGGAACTCAGCGAAGGTGGCGCAGTCGCCGATGTGGCGGATCGGGCCGAGGCCGGCGCGGGCCAGCATGCCGTGCAGCTCGCTCTCGGCGTGGAGCGGCAGGAACGGTCCGATCAGCCCGATGCTGCCGTCGCGCTCCGGCGCCGGCACGAGGTAGTCGTACATGTCGCGCTGGATGCGCCGCTGCGGGGGCAGGCCGCTGCCCATGGTGATCGGGTTCATGCGCCCGACCCGGAACGGAATCCCGTGCGCCGCCTCGAAGTCGGCGACCATCGGCGCGTAGTCGGTGCCGAGCAGATCGTCGATGCACGACACCACGATCATGAACGCCTTCGGCCGCGGCGCGAGGCGCTCCATCAGGAGCGGCACGGTCTTGCGGATCTCGTCCTCGTAGCTGCCGAGCACGATCTCGTCGTCCTCGATGCACAGATAGCCGACGCGGTCCTTCTGGCCCTGCTCGAACGCCGCGATGGCGCCGTGCCGTCCGCATGCGGCAGGGCAGACGAACAGTACGTACATCTCCGGCACCAGGAGCGCGGTGCGCAGCACGCCCCAGCCGCCATGGGTCGGGGCGCAGTAGTGCAGGCAGCCGGCGCCCTCGTCGAACAGCCGGCCCGTATCGGCACCGAGATCGGCGATGCGCACGCGGCCGTGCGCGGCGCCGAGCGGGGCGTCGTCTCGCGCGGTGCCGCTCATGACGCGGCCGCCAGGGCTGCCGGCGCCGTGCCGGCGTGTGCGAGCTTGCTCGTGAGATCCGGGACCAGCAGGCAGGACAGCGCGTGATAGACGCCGGCCTGCGCCGAGTCCGGGAAGCAGGAGACGACGGTGCCGCCCTGGTCCTCGGCCTTCTGCACCAGGTCGCAGCGCGGCACGATGCCGATCACCGAGGTGTTCAGCTCGGCGGCGGCGCGGCGCACGAGATCGTCCTCGTCCGGGATGTTGCGCGAGTTCTGGATGATGCCGGCGAGCCGCGCATAGCCGCGCGTCGCGAAGTTGGCGAGCGCGTTGGCGATGTTGTGGGCGGCGTAGAGCGCCATCATCTCGCCCGAGGAGACGATCGCCACCTCGTCGGCGTAGCCCTTGCGCATCGGCATGGCGAAGCCGCCGCACACGACGTCGCCGAGCACGTCGCACAGCACCACGTCGGGGGCGAGTCGGCCCCAGGCGTCAAGCTCCTCCAGGCGATCGAAGGCCGAGATGATGCCGCGGCCGGCGCAGCCGATGCCCGGCGTCGGCCCGCCGGCCTCGACGCACAGCACGCCGAGGTCACCCTCGACCACCAGATCGTCGAGCGTCGAGCCGGTCTTCTTGAGGCCCAGCACCTCCAGCACCGAGGTGATCGGCTTGCCGCCGGTGAGGCCCTTGGTCGAGTCGGCTTTCGGGTCGCAGCCGATCTGCACGACCTTGAGGCCGCGCCGCGCCAGCGCGGCCGAGAGATTGGAGACGGTGGTCGACTTGCCGATGCCGCACTTGCCGTAGATGGCGATTTTCTTCATTCGCGATCCTCGCGAAGGCACCGACGCCGCCTCGCCCCGCCGGGGGGCGGCGGCGGAGCGAGGCTTTTGGCGTCGGGCGACGTGATCAGAAGGTGTGGACGAGCCGGGCCGTGAAGTTGCGCCCGGGCTCGAGCAGCGGGTTGTACATGGACTCCGGATAGGACTTGTTCACGAAGGTCGAGGCGCTGACATAGGCCTTGTCGAAGATGTTCTGCAGGCCGAGATGCAGCTTGGTGTCGCCGAGATCGCGCGAGATCAGGGTGCCGAGATCGAACGAGGCGTAGATGCTCGGCACCGCATAGGCGGCGGTCGGATACTCTTGCGCGGCGTCGATGCGGGTCTTCGCCGCGGCCCAGTCCACGGCCGCCATCACCGACCAGCCGGAGCCGGGCTCCGCGAACTGCGCGGCGACGCGACCCTTCCACGGCGCGATGTAGGGCAGCGGCTGGTCGGTGTCGGTGTTGGTCGCGCGGAGCTGCGCGACGTTGCCGGACAGATTGAACGCTCGCGTCATCTGCCAGCGCCACTCCGCCTCGACGCCCTGCACGGTGGCGTTGGCGACGTTTCGGGTCTGGGTGAAGGCGGCGCCGTTGACGGTGAGGGCGACGGTCTGCAGGAAGTCCGTGTAGCGGCTGTCGAACGCCGTCACCTTGACGGTGGCGTTGGAGAAGTTGAGGCGGAAGCCGCCCTCCACGGTGACGCCCTTCTCGGGTTTCAGCTCCGGATTGGGGATCGCCGTCGCCGAGATCGCGAACAGTTCGGAATTGGTCGGATAGCGGTACGAGGTGCCGACCGAGGCGAGCAGATCGAGCATCGGCAGCACGTGGACGACCGCACCGATGCTGCCGGTCGGGGCCGTCGCGGTGACGTCGCTGTTGGCCCGCAAGGCGGCGATCGCCGCGGGCTTGATGGTGCTCTGCAGCGGCCACAGCTCGGACGTCGTGTTGAACCAGTCGAAGCGGCCACCCGCCGAGAGTGTCAGCAGCTTCAGCGGCGTCCACTCGTGCAGCATGAAGGCGCCCACATTGGCCTGGGCGTTGTCGGGGCCGTTTTGCGATTCGGGCGTGATGGTCGTTGTGGTCGCCGTCTGGCGCACCGACCAGGACGAGCTGCCCGGCCGCCACTCCTGGAAGCCGTCGAGCCCGAAGGTCGTCTTCAGCGTGCCCCACGGACCCGGCTCCCACGGGATCACGCCGAGCGCGCGGCCGCCGATCACGGTCGGCCCCATCACGTGACTGACCGAGCTGGCGACGACGCCCTTCGTCGCCGTGTTCACGGTGGCGAGCTTGGTGTCGAAGTAATTGGCGTAGAACGACGCCTCGACGTGCTGCACGAGCTGGTCGGCGAAGTCGCCGGAATAGGAGAGCTTCGCCATCTGCACCTGGTTGGGCTGCTGGCGCACGTTCATGTAGGGCCAGCCCGGGGCGCCGCCGACGCCGCCGGCGCGGCCGTCCTCCTCCCAGTAGGAGCGCAGCGCCAGCTCGAATCGCTGGTTGCGGGTGGGCGACCAGCCGACCCGCAGATTGCCGCCGATGCTCTCGTAGTCGCTGTTGAGCGCCGGGCCCATCGGCGTGTCGTAGTTGCCGCCCTTGCGATAGCTGACTCCGCCGAGCACGTCGAAGCCCTGGCCGGCGGCCTGGGCCCAGTCGTAGGTGCTGAAGCCCTTGTCGACCGACGAGAAGCCGGCCGAGAAGCCGCCATGCGTGATGCGCCACGGGCCGAACGGATCGACGGCCGGACGGCGCGTGATCACGTTGACGAGGCCGGTCATCGCCTCCGAGCCGTAGATCACCGAGGCGGGGCCGCGGATCACCTCGACGCGCTCCAGCTCCTCCGGCGCGAAATAGTTGAGCTGCAGCGTGTTGCGCCCGCGGAAGCGGTCGCCGTCGACATACATGGGCGAGCGCCAGTTGTTCGACGAGAAACCGCGCAGATAGATCTGGCCGCCGATGCCGCCGGAGCGCGCGATCGATACGCCCGGCACATCCTGCAGGATGTCGAGCAGGCTGGTCGGGTTGGTGGTCTCGATCTCCTTGCGATCGACCACCGTGATGCTCTGGGTCGGCTGATGGACCGTCTTCGGCTGCGCCATCTTGCCGCCGATCGGGCCGACCGACGTTCCCGTCGATGTGCCGGCCGAGTTGCCCTGTCCTTCGACCTCTACGGTGGGGAGCTGCTGCACCGCGGTCTGGGCGAGCGCGGTGCCACTCGCGAGCCAGCCGATCGTGAGCGCCGAGACCGAGAGGCCGGCCAGCAGGCGCGCGGCCGTGGTCGAATGCGGAGCGCGGGGGTGCGCCAACGGCGCGCAAGCGCAGGTCGTCATGATCTAGGCCTCTGTTCCGTCGATTGTAATTATTATGTATTCGTATGGATCACGGTCGAGGATTCATCTGTCGAGGGACTAAAAGTCAACGTGAGATTCTTATGTTCGGAACGATTATAGAGTCCGTTCATTCGAATCGTTCGAAATTGATTGCCGTTCAAAAGTATAACTGTTCCAGTTCCAAAGAATATCCGCTTGAAGTGGTTCTCCGGCGGACCTAAGGGTTGACTGGACGTCGCGCCAGCCGACGGTCGGGCCGACATCGGTCGACCGCGGTTGAAGCGACGCCGTCGGGCAGGGCGCGTGAGCAGGTGACGTGAGCAGGGCGACGACGTGATCAGCACAGCATCCGGTGCGGGCCGAGGGCATGCCGCCGTAGCCGCGACGACGGCGCTCGTCGTCGCGGCGCTCGTCGTGGCGATGCGACCGGGCGCGGCGGCCGACATCACCGATCAGCGTGGCCGCATCGTCGCGGTCGCGACGCCGGCGCAGCGCGTCGTCTTCCTGCCCATGCCGGCGCCGTCGACCTACATGGCGATCGACCGCTCGGCCGCGCATGTCGCCGGCATGAACCCGGCCTCGGCGAGTGCCATGCGGTCCGGCATCCTCGGGCGCATCTTTCCGGCCTTCGATCGGATTCCGACCGGCATCACGCGCGGCGCCGGCGTGATCCCGAACGTCGAGGCCGTGATGGCGCTGCATCCCGACGCGGTGCTGCAGTGGGCGAGCTTCGGCGACGAGCCGATCGCCATGCTGGATCGCGCCGGCCTCACCGTGCTGGGACTGCGCTACGGCGGCCAGGACGAGGTCGCGGGCGCCATCCTGATGATGGGCAAGCTCGCCGGCCAGGAGGCGCGCGCCGCCGAGATCGTCGATCGCCAACGTGAGCGCCGGGAGACCCTCGCCGCCGCGCTCGCAGGCGTCGGCGACGCCGACAAGCCGCGGGTCCTGCATCTTTCTCGCGCCTCCGATTCGTTCGCCGTCGCCGGGCGCGAATCCTACCTGGACGTCGTGATCACGACGGCGGGCGGCCGCAATGCCGCTGCCGAGATCGGCGGCAGCCGCACCGTGACGCTCGAACAGGTACTGACCTGGAACCCGGACGTGATCCTGCTCGGCAATTTCGACACCGCGATGCCGGCCGACCTCTATGGAGATCCGCGCCTGCAGAGCCTCGCCGCCGTCAAGGCGCGCCGCGTCTACAAGGTGCCGCTCGGCGGCTATCGCTGGGATCCACCGAGTCACGAGTCGGCGCTCACCTGGACCTGGCTCGCCGGCCTGCTGCATCCCGATCGCATCGGCATCGACCTGCGGGCCGACATGCGCGCCTGGTACGAGTTTCTGTACGGCCACGCGCTCGCCGAGGCCGAGATCGACGGCATCCTCCACGCGCGGCAGAACGGCGGCTCGGCCGGCTATGCGCGCTTCGTGACCGCCCGATGAGCGCGCTCGACGCTGCCGCCGCGCGTCCGGATCGCGCCGGCCGCCCGTGGGCCGCGCCCCTCGCGGTCGCCGGCCTCATCGCTCTGCCGATCGTCACGGCGCTGCTGTGCCTGTCGGCCGGACGTTATCAGGTGCCGGCCGCGCACGTGTTCGGGATTCTGCTCAACGAGCTCCTCGGCCTGCTCGGGACGATAGCGGCGGACTGGCTGCCGGCGAGCTGGAGCGCCGTGACCTGGACGCCGACCGAGCGAATCGTGATCACCACGGTGCGGCTGCCGCGCGTCTTTATGGCCGGCGTCGCTGGGGCGGGGCTGGCGCTCTCGGGCGCCGTGCTGCAGGGCATGTTCCGCAACCCGCTGGTCGGCCCGCAGACGATCGGCGCGGCGTCGGGCGCCTCGCTCGGCGGCGTCGTCGCCATCCTGCTGTTCGGCTTCGGCCTGCCGGTTCATCTCGGCGCCTTCGCGGGCGCCGCGCTGGCGCTCGCCGCCGTGCTCGCCGTGCATCGCGGCGACGGCGTCTCGCCGGTGCTCACGCTGGTGCTCGCCGGCGTCGTGGTCGGTGCCTTCTGCAGTGCGCTGGTCGGCTTCGTCACCTTCATCGCCGATCCCGAGGTGAAGCTGCCCGGCATCGTGTTCTGGCTGCTCGGCAGCTTCGCGGCGGCGAGCTGGCCCAATCTCGCGCTGCTCGCCGTCTGCACGGCGATCGGCGGCGGCGTGATGCTGGCGATGCGCTGGCGCGTCAACGTGCTGTCGCTCGGCGACGAGGAGGCGCGCTCGCTCGGCGTCGATCCGGGCCGCGACCGGGTGATCCTGCTCGCCGCCACATGCCTCGCGATCTCGGCCCAGGTGGCGGTCTCCGGCGCGATCGGCTGGGTCGGTCTCGTCATTCCGAATCTCGCCCGCATGGTGGTCGGCGCCGATCACCGCCGGCTGCTGCCGGTGTCGGCCGTCGCCGGAGCGGCCTTCCTGATGGCGGCCGACACGCTGGCGCGCGATCTCACCGCGGCCGAGATCCCGGTCGGCATCGTCACGGCGATCGTCGGCACGCCGGTGTTCGCCTGGCTGCTGCGCCGGCACGCGAAGGGGCAGGGCGCATGATCCGGGTCGAGCGCGCCGGCCATGGGTTCCGGCCCGAGCATTGGCTGTTCCGCGATCTCTCCTTCGCGGTCGGCGAAGGCGAGGTGACGGCGATCCTCGGGCCGAACGGCTGCGGCAAGACCACGCTGTTGCGCGCCATGGGCGGGACGCTGGCCTTGCGGGAAGGTCGGATCGCGATCGACGGCGTCGTCGGCGTGGTGCCGCAGGCGCTGCGCGCCGACGTCGCCTATCGGGTGATCGACATGGTGCTGCTCGGCCGCAGCCGCTATCTCGGCCGCTTCGGCGCGCCGGGCCGGCGCGATCTCGCGCGGGCCGAGGCGTGTCTCGATGCGGTCGGGCTCGCCGATCTCGCCGCGCGCCGCTACGACCGGCTGAGCGGCGGCCAGCGGCAGCTCGTGCTGTTCGCCCGCGCGCTGGCGAGCGACTGCCGTGTGCTGCTGCTCGACGAGCCCGCTTCGGCGCTCGATCTCGCCAACCAGGGCGTCGTGCTGCGGCTGATCCGGCGGCTCGCCCGCGACGGCATGACGATCGTGTTCACGACGCATCACCCGGATCATGCGCTCGCGGTCGCCGACACGGTGCTGATGATGGCCGGGGCGCCGGTGTTCGGCCCGGCGTCGGAGACGCTCGACGAGACGAATCTCGCGCGGCTCTACGGCGTGCCGGTGCGCCGCGTCACCATCACGTCCGACGGCGAGACGATCGAGGCGACCGTGCCGGTGCATCGCCTCGGCGACGTGCCGACGAGACTTGCTGTTCGCTGAGGTCGCCCCAATCTCCGCTCATCCCCGCGCAGGCGGGGATCTAGGGTTGCGTGCCGTGTCGCCCTGGGTCCCCGCCTGCGCGGGGACGAGCGGAACGTGAGGCCGGTCGATCACGGAAACCGGAAAGTCACTCCGGCGGTCAGGACTGTGCGAGCTCGCGGGTCCACGTCAGAAAGCCGTCGAGGAAGCGCGTCGTCGCCGGCATGAAGCGGCTGCCGTGGTGATAGAACGGGTCGAGGGTCGAGACGATCAGCCGGCCCGGGGTCGTGACGCGGTCGTCGTAGAGGAGGGCGCCGCCGGGATCGCGGCCGTCGCGATCGTCCGGCACGATGACCAGAGGCACCGCACCCTCGGGCGGGAACAGCACGCCGTGGATGTGCCACACGGTCGCGTCGGGCGCGACGTGACGGAACAGCTCGTGATCGGGCGCGACGAAGCGGTGAGGGGGCTTCTCGGCCGGATCGAGCCACCACCAGAAATTGGTCGGCCGCGGCGCGGTGCGCACGCCCGGTACCCAGGTCTCCGCCTCGCATTCGCCGAGCACCACGAGCGTGCGGCCGCGGCCGAGGAAGTCCGTCAGCAGCGGCGCGTGTCGGCGTAGCAGCTCGGGATTGAGCCGGTCCGGCACGATCAGCAGCAGCACGTCGGCGAGATCGTCCGCCGCGAGCGCGGGCGCATAGATCACCCGGTCGAAACGGTCGCGGAAGCGTGCGCCGAAGATCGTCTCGTGATGATAGAAGGTGCCGCCGTCGAGCACGGCCACGGTCATGATCGCGCCTCCACGAGCCAGCCGACGAGCTGCGGCAAGAGCTGCCGCGTGGTGTCGTCGCCGCCACCGAAGCTCCATAAATCGTTGCCGCCGTGGAACAGAACGTCGCCGCGGCCCTGCGTATAGATGAAGTCGAGCGGGCGGCGCGCCGGCCCAAGCGTATGAATCACGGTCGCACCCTCCGGCGGCGCATGCCAAGCGTGGCCGTAGAAGCCGGCGACGCCGCGCCGGAAGGTGAGATCGTCGAGCGCGACGCCGTCCCAGATCGGATGCGCCACGGCGCGCTCCACCCTCAGCTCGGCGATGCCGCCGCCGTCGAGCGGCCGCACCGGAGACAGTCCGGTCAGGAACGGGTGGGCGACGTGGCCGCTGATCGCGATGCGACCGCCGCGTGCGACGTAGTCGTCCAGCAATGCGGTGTTGGCCTGCAGGAACCGCTGGTCCATGTGCATGCCGATCAGCAGCGCCGTGACACCGTCGAGCAGCGACGCATCGAGGGCGTAGAGATCGACGTCGCGGACCACGCAGTCGAGGCCGGCGAGGCGGGGCGCCCAGCCGGCCGACGACGTCGCGTGGCCGCACGAGAAGCGAAGGATGGTCTTCATCACGTCCCGATGCGATCAGAGCCGGTCGAACAGCTTTTCGGGCGCAACCGTGAGCACCTCGGCGGCGATGCGGCGCCTGAGCGCCGAGAACTCGGCGCGCTCGGCCTCGCTCTTGCCGGCTCCGCCCGCGACCAGCGCGAAGAACCGGTCCGGCAGCACGCCCGGGCGTAGCGCGGTGCCGACCGTGCGGCCGTCCATCGACACGCGCCAGGAGTAGGAGGCGTCGAGGCCGGGACACAGCCGCGCTTCGGGCAGCGAGCGGTCGACCGTGTAGACGCCGCGCGTCACCGCGCGGGTGACGAACTCGAAGGCATCGCGCACGCCGGGGCCGGGATGGCCGCTCACCACGGTGAGATCGGCGCGACGCGGCGGCCGCTGCGGCGACAACGCCGGCAGCATCACGCGGAGCGCCTGGAACGTCACGGCCAGCATGGCGAGGGCGGCCTGCCCGTGATACGCGGCGACCGCGTCGAAGGAGATGGCGACGAGGTCCTCCTCGCCCTCCACCGTGAGTGTCGGGTTCGTCTCGATGGCTGCGGTCATGCTGTCCGGAGAGTGCTGGATGATCGGGCGACTATGCAGACGCTCCGCGGGTGCATCAAGGCAGCGACGCCGCCGCGCGCTTGCACGCGCGGCGTAACTCCAAGGCGCGACGCGGTTCTTCGCGGAGTTTGGAATTGCCGGAAGAATCGACGGGACCTGCGGGTCGTCGATCGGCGGCCGTCGGGATGCGCGACGGTGTCGCCGACCGCGCCGTCAGGCTAACGTCAGCCCGGCCGGCACACACTGTCGCCGGTCGGTCGCTCTCGACGGCGCGATCCTCTCGATCGGAGCGCCGCCGGGCGCGACCGCCGACGGGGCATGGAGGGACGGGGGCAGGACAGGAGACCTGCGATGAGACACCTTCGTTCGAGTGCCGCGCTCGGCGTGTTGATCGTCGCCGTTGCGGCCGGAGCGGCGTTTGCCCAGAAGGGGACCGGTGAAGCCACCGGGATTGCCCGCCGGGCCGAGAAGCCGCCCATCGTCACGCTGTCCGGGACCGTGACGGACACCAAGATCGGGCCGTGCAAGCTGACCACCGGTCGCGCCTCCGAAGGCGCGCATCTGATCGTCCGGACCGGTGACAAGACGATCAATCTCCATCTCGGCCCGTCGGCGGCCGTCGGCGACGTCCTGAAGGCCGCGCCGGTCGGGCGGTCGATCACGGTGGACGGGTTCCGCACCGACCGCATGCCGGCCGACGCCTATGTCGCCAAGTCCGTGAAGGTCGACGATCGCACCTTCACGTTGCGTGACGACTCGCTCCGGCCGACCTGGGCGGCAGGCCGTGGTCGCGGGCGCGGCGCGTGGGACGGCCGCGGTCCGGGGTGGCGCCGCGGCTTCGGCGGCTGCTTCTGACGGCACGTGATGGCGCGGCCGGTTGACGACATCGACCGGCCGTGCCCGTCGACGCCGAGGCGCGATCAGGTCCGCGTTCGATGGTGACTTGGTCACAGACCGGCGGCGTCGCTCGACCTAGATCTCGCTCATTGGACAAAGGCAACAACGAGCGAGGACGACATGCTTGCGAAGAACATGGGACTGATCGACCGGGTGCTGCGCGCCGTTCTCGGTGCGGGCCTGATCGCGTGGGCGCTGGCCGGCGGACCGGTCTGGGCCTGGATCGGCGTCGTTCCGCTCTTCACCGCCGCGGTCGCGCGCTGCCCGCTCTACTCGATCGTCGGCATCAAGACCTGCGCCGTCTCGAAGGCCTGACCCTTCGACCGTCCCGATGCGGACGGCCGAGCCTTCATGACGGCCCCTCGCCGGATCGCGATGCGCGCTGCGGGCTCAGTGCCCGCAGCAGCAGTCGGCACCGTCGTCCGCGTGGTCCTGATCACGTGCGTCGCTCCCAGGCGCACGATCATCGGGCGACGCATGATCGTGCGGGGCGGCGGGCGCGAGCGTGCCGTCCAGGAATCCGGCGACGGCCGTGGCGGGATCGGGTTCCGCGGTCGCGACCGCGGTGACGCCGTGCTCGGCCATCCGGCGGACGAAGCCGGCGCCCGCACTGCCGGCGATCACGGCATCGACCGCGAACAGCGGATGCGGGCCGTCGCACTGGAACTCGTGAATCGACATCTCCTTCAGCAGGTCGAGCCGCGCGACCTCGCGGGGCCGCGCCCCGCGCTCCGCCTCGAACACCAGGAACCGCCGGCTCTTGCCGGCATGGCCCGTCACGGTCCGGAAGTTCTGGCTGGCAACCGCGATTCTCACGTCGATGCTCCTGTCACGATGGATCGGCCGGCCGGCGGCGCTCCGCCGCCGGTCGGGAGGAGGGGGCTGGCGAAGCCTCAGGCTTCACCGATGCGGATCGTCGAGTCGTCGACGAACGCGTAGGGCGGCACCGGGAGATTGAGCTGCGCCGGTCCGTGGCGGACGCGGCCGGAGGCATCGTATTGCGAGCCGTGGCACGGGCAGAACCAGCCGCCCCACTCGCCCTGCTTGCCGAGCGGGATGCAGCCGAGATGCGTGCAGCTCGCGAACACGACGAGCCACTGCTCGCGTCCCGCCTTCACGCGGTCGCCGTCGGCTTGCGGATCCATCAGCTCGGAGAGCTCGGTCGCCTGCTCCTTGGCGATCTCGTCGGGGGTGCGGTGGCGGATGAAGATCGGCTTGCCGCGCCAGAAGATGCTGATGATCTGCCCCGGCGCGATGGCGGCGAGGCTGATCTCGATCGGCACGCCCGCCGCGATCGTCGAGCGGTCGGGATTCATCTGGTCGACGAGCGGCCACACGGCGGCGCCGACGCCGACGGCGGCGACGCCCCCGGTGGCGAGATAGAGAAAGTCGCGGCGGCTCGGATCGGCGGCGGGCACGGTGGTCATGGGGTCATCCTGATGGGCAGCGGAGGGCGCGCACGGCGCCCGTCCCGGGCGCCGCACGGCTTCGGCAACGTCTCTGGCATCGGATCGGCGGCAGGCGGTCCCGCACCCGCGTCGCGGCGGGCCGGGCGCGTTCCGCCGCGGGCCTGCGTCGATGGCGGGGGCGTCGCGCGCCGTCCATGCCCTCGACCGTGATATGATCGACCCTAGCGCATTATGAGCATATGTTCAATAGAGGATCCCCGCGCCGATGCCCCGTCCCCGCAAGCTGCGCACGGTTCGCGAGCCGCTCCCGGCCCGCGTCTACAAGCCGGCCGGCGTGCCGCGGCGTGATCTCGACGAGATCGTGCTCACGCTCGATGCGCTGGAGGCGCTGCGCCTCGCCGACGCGGAGGGGTTCGAGCACGCCGCCGCCGCCGCCCAGATGGGCGTCTCGCGGCCGACCTTCTCGCGGCTGATCGCCGAGGCGCGGACCACGGTCGCGACCGCGCTGGTGCAGGGCCTGGCGCTCCGCATCGAGGGTGGCCCGGCGCGCGTCGCCGAGGAGGGCGCCGGGCCGTGCTGCGGCCGCGGCATGCGCCGGCGCCGCGGTCATTGCGGGCGGCTCGGACCGGGCCGGGGTCTCGAGAGCGCGACGGACGGATCGGCCGGGCCAGTCGAGCCCACCGCAGATCCCGCGACCTCCGATCGTCGGAGCGACGGCTCGGACTGATCGGCTGCGCGCCGGCCGTGAGCCGCTGCCGCGCTTCAGGACGGATCGGGCTTTCGCGCGACGATGTAAGGGCCGGCCGGGTTCTTGCCGAAGACGCGCTCGTCGACGATCTCGAAGCCGGCGTCGCGGAGGGTCCGGCGCAGTGCCCCCGTGGTCAGATTGTTCACGGGCGGGAACACCCGCAGCGCGCCCAGCACGAAGAACAGGCTGCGCAGCTTGACCCCCATGTCGGCGAAGCACCAGGTCTTCGAGATCAATAGGCCGCCGGGCTTCAGATGGGCGTGGATCCGCGCGAGCGTGCCGGGGAGATCGCCGACCAGGTGCAGCACCTGGAAGGCGCAGATCGCGTCGAAGAGGCCGCCCGCGAAGGCGTTCTGCGCATCGGCGAGCACGAAGCGCAGATTGTCCGGCGCCGGCTTGGCCCGGGCGATGCGCAGCATCTCGGACGAGAAGTCGGTCGCGGTCCATTCCGCCACGTGAGGCGCGAGGCGGATCGCGGTCGAGCCCGAGCCGCAGCCGATCTCCAGCACGCGGTCGGTCGGGCGCAAACGACCAGCGGCGTCGGCCAGCATCGCCTCGTAGGCGGCCGGATCCTTCACGGGCTTCGCCGTGTAGCGCCCGGCGATCCGGTTCCAGAACCTGACGTGTCGGGTCTCGGCCATAGCGGGTCTCTCCCCTCCATTGTCGACGATGCTGCGGTCGAAGATGCGGCGCGACGACGGCCCGCAGGTCGCCCCCCGGCTCCCATCCGGGTGGCGGCCGGTCGATGCGGCCGAACGCGTCCTCGGGCCGCGTCCGACCGGCACGACCATCGTCGGAGATCGGTGATAAGCGAGTTGCCCGCCGCAGCGAGTGACTTTGTCACGGAACGGACCGCGCGGCTCCGACGGGCGGGTGCGGGGTCGGGTGAGAGACCGTGCGCGCGGCCGTCGGGACCGACCTCGCGCTCTTCGCGGCGGCCGAGGTGTTCGTCGGGCCGGCGTGATCGCTGTCGTCGCCGGCTTGGTGCTGCTGTTCTTGCGGCAGTGACGACCCGGCCGTTCCGCTCGGGGGCCGCATCGACGTTGTCGCCGTCGCGGCGCGGACCGCCAGAACCCCGCTGGGCGTGATCACCGCTGCGCGCGGATCCCGATGGTGCTTCTTCCGAACCACCCGACCACCGGGGCGCGGCGACGGTTCACCCGCGGGGACGTCTACGACGCCATGACTTACTCGGCGGAAATGACTGGTGCTACCAGCGGGCGAGACGCCGTGCGAGCAACGTGCTCGCGACGACGACGCCGGAAATCGCCAGCGGGTACCAGGTCGCGACGAAGAGCGGGGAATCGTCCGGGCAGTGGCTGGCATAGAGGAACGCACCGAGACCGCCGCCCAGCAGGCCGGCGAACACGCCGGCGAGGTCCGGCCGGGTCGGTGCGCCCTTTCTCAGGAACAGGATGACGGCCGCGAGGATGGGAGCCGAGAGCAGCGGGATGCAGAGCAGGCAGGCGACGGCGTTCTCGCCGATCAGCCGAGCCCGCCAGGCGGAGGAATCGACCACGGCCAGCTCGACCAGCACGCCGATCGCGAGCAGGAGGGGTGCGATCAGCACCGCCAGCGTGGCGCGCCCGGGCTGCCCGTCAGGCCGCGCGAGGCGCCCGACCACCGGCACCGCAGCGAGGGCGAGCGTGAGCGCGACGATCAGCTTGAAATCGAACCGCGGCTGGAACAATGCGGTCGCGAGGTCGCGCGGCGCCAGCGTCGCGGCATAGACAAGCAGAGAACCGACCAGCCCGAGTGCCACCGCGCCGGCCAGCGCGCCGGACCCGAACGGCTCACGCGTCTCGCGATCGGCCACGAGGGCTTGAATGAGCTCATCGGTCTTCATGTTACGCCCGCCGTGCTGTTGAGCGATTTGAGAGCGCGGTGGAGCGCGACCCGCACCGCGACCGCCGTCATCTCGAACTTCGCCGCGGCCTCGCCGATCGACAGTCCGTCGATGGCGATCGCCTGAATGACCTGTCTCTGGCCCGGCGGCAGCGCATCGAGGCGGCGCTCGACATCGCGCTCGAGGGCCGGGCGTGCCGGCTCGTGGGCCACCAGCACGTCACCGAACTCGTCGATCGACACGTCGTTGCCGCGCCCGCGTGGAAGCCGGAGCGTGTCGATCAGCTTGTGCCGCGCGATCGCGCGGATCCATGGCCCGATCGGACGCGCCTCGTCCCAGGTGTGCCGCTTCAGATGAAGCGCGAGCAATGTGTCCTGCACGATGTCCTCCGCATCGGCTCCCGACCGGCCGGAGCGAACCAGCTCGCGTCGGATGATCGGCCTCAGCCACTCGGCGACGTCCCGCAGCAATCGTGTGTAAGCGGCAGCGTCGCCGCGCGACGCCGCTCTCATCGCCTCCGCCAGGTCGTGCTCGCTGCGGTCCACCCGCACGTTCATAGTCCTTTTCGGCTCGATCGCGCCGATGTTACGTCGGGGCAGAATTAATATTCTACCGGCCCGGCCCGGCCCGGCACGGCGCAGCGTGGCGGGGTGCCTAGGTACTACACCCGACCCCGTCGGACCAGTAACACCGGCCGCACTTCGCCGAAGAACAGAATGGACGACGCCAGCCCTCTCCGGTCCCGGCCGGGCGAGGGCGACCCCCGGCCGCGCCGCCCGCTGATTCAAACGCGGAGGCAGACATGATTTCGATCCTCGTGCCGCGCCGGCACCGGCTGCAACTCGGGCTCGCCGCGGCGATGTCCCTCGCCCTGGCCGGCACGGCGCTCGCTCAGCAAGGCGGCGGAATGCCGGCGCCCGGCCCGATGCCGCCGGCCCCCATGGCAGCAGCCCCGATGGCCCCCATGGCTCCGATCGACCGCGCGAAGATCCTCACGGACCTCGGTGTGTTCGGGGACTTCGCGGTCTACAAGCTGCGCCCCGAATACGCGATGCTGCCGGCGGCCGAGCGCAAGGCGGCCGCGGCCGAGGTCCTCGCCCTCGTCGAGAAGCACAAGGACAAGGTGATCGTCGACGCCTACCTGACCCGCGGCTTCGACGCCAAGAGCGACTACTTCCTGCGCGTGCACGCCTACGATCTCGCCGCCGCCCAGAAGTTCCTCACCGATTTCCGTGCCACCAAGTTCGGCTCGTACTCCGACGTCACCGAGAACCTGGTCGGCATCACCAAGGCGCTCAACTACATCACCAAGCAGAAGTCCGAGACGCTCAACGCCGGGCTGTTCGCGGCGACCTACACGGATCCGACGCCCCGCTACGCGATCATGATCCCGGTGAAGAAGAACGCCGAGTGGTGGAACATGACGCCGGAGCAGCGGCTGAAGGAGATCGAGGTGCACACGGCGCCGACGCTGCAGTATCTCGTCAACGTCAAGCGCAAGCTCTACCATTCGACCGGCCTCTCCGACACCGACTTCATCACCTATTTCGAGACCAACGATCTCGGTGCGTTCAACAACCTGCTGATCGCGCTCGCCCAGGTCCCGGAGAACAAGTATCACGTCCGCTGGGGCAACCCGACCGTGCTCGGCACGATCCAGTCGATCGACTCGGTCGTGAAGACGCTCTCGGACGCCGATCGCTCCATGTGACTCGCGTCCTGTGACCGGTCGCGAGCGGCGGCGGGCCTGCGCTGCCGCTCGCGCCGGCGATCCCGCTCCCGCCGGTCCGCGTTCGCGCGGGTCGGCGGCCCACCGCCATCACCCCCGTCTCGACCGCGATCCGACATGCCGTCCGACATGTCCGCGAGGTCCTGCCCCGGTCCGGCTCGCCGCCCCCGTCCGCGATCCGCCCCGTTCCGATTGCCGGCCTTCTCGCTCGCGTGACGCCGTCGCGCGCGCGTCATCCTGTCAAACTTTTCCGCCGGGAGATTCTCCATGTCGAAGACGACCCGCAGGGATCTGCTGAGATTGGGCGGTGCCGCGTATCTGGGCACGCTGTTCAGCGGCCCGTTCGCGTTGAAGGCTCTGGCCCAGGCACCGGCGGCATCGCCGCAGATGCAGCACGACTACGCCGGCTGGGAGCAGCTCTACCGTGACAAGTGGAGCTGGGACACCAAGACGCGCGGCGCGCATCTGATCAACTGCACGGGCGCCTGCCCGCACTGGGTCTACACCAAGAACGGCATCGTGGTCCGCGAGGAGGCCTCGAAGGACATGCCGTCGCTCGCGGGCGTCCCCGAGTACAATCCGCGCGGCTGCAACAAGGGCGCCTGCGGAACCGACTATCTCTACGGGCCGCACCGGGTGAAGTATCCGTTGATCCGCACCGGGGCGCGCGGCGAGGGCAAGTGGCGCCGCGCGAGCTGGGACGAGGCGCTCGGCATCATCGCCGACAAGATGCTCGACACGATCCGGGACCATGCGGTCGACTGCATCAGCGTCTATACGCCGGTGCCGGCGGTCGCGCCGGTGTCGTTCTCGGCCGGGCATCGCTTCGCCCATCTGATCGGCGCCCACACCCACACCTTCTTCGACTGGTACGGCGACCATCCGACCGGCCAGACGCAGACCTGCGGCGTTCAGGGCGACACCGCCGAGACGGCGGACTGGTTCAACGCCAAGCTGATCCTGCTGTGGGGGTCGAGCCCGGCCGTCACCCGCATTCCCGACGCGCACTTCATCAACGAGGCGGCGCTCAACGGCAGCCGGGTCGTCAGCATCGCCCCGGACTACAACGCGACGACCATCAAGGCCGACACCTGGATTCACCCCAAGCCCGGCACCGACACGGCGCTGGCGCTCGGCATGGCGCACGTCCTGATGCGCGACAAGCTGGTCGACGTCGCCAATGTCAAGGAGCAGACCGATCTTCCCTATCTGATCCGCACCGACACCAAGAAGTTCCTGCGCGAGGCCGACGTCGTGCAGGGCGGCTCGGCCGCGAAGTTCTACGTGTGGGACACCAAGACCAAGAAGCCCGTGCTCGCCAAGGGATGCTGGGGCGAGGAGCCGCCCGGTGGCCGGCCAGCCGTGCAGCCCGCCTATCTCGGGCGCAACACGCTCACCTTCCCGGACGGCACCATCGCGCTCGGCGATCTCGACCCGGCCCTCGAGGGCAGCTTCAAGGTCACCCTCAAGGACGGCAAGTCTGTCGACGTGAAGCCGGCCTACGCGCTCT
Organism: Rhodoplanes elegans; assembly: GCF_016653355.1. GTDB lineage: Bacteria > Pseudomonadota > Alphaproteobacteria > Rhizobiales > Xanthobacteraceae > Rhodoplanes > Rhodoplanes elegans. The sequence continues at coordinate 26,665 of NZ_NHSK01000114.1, forward strand.
ACGCCGAGCGCATCATGCGCGACTACACGCCCAAGAAGGTGTCGGAGATCACCGGCGTCGCCGAGAAGGCGATCGTCGATCTCGCCAAGTCCTACGGGACCGTCAAGCCGGCGATGATCATCAGCGGCGGCGGCACCAATCACTGGTACTGGAGCGACATCGAGATCCGGGCCTTCCATCTGCTCTCGTCGCTCACCGGCAACGAAGGCAAGAACGGCGGCGGCGTCAACCACTACATCGGCCAGTGGAAGCCGGTCGCGGTGCCGGGCGTGCTGGCGCTGTCGTTCCCGCAGGGCGCGGCGCGGCATCGCTTCACCCAGACGACGATCTGGACCTACGTGCACGCCGACGCCTACGACGCCATGGAGACGGTGGGGATCGACACGCGCAAGTACCTGCGTGCCAGCCTCGACCAGAAGATGATGCCGATCTATCCGCGCGAGGGCCGCGATCCCAAGGTGTTCATCGTCTATCGCGGCAACTTCCTGAACCAGGCGAAGGGCCAGAAATACGTCCTGCAGAACCTGTGGCCGAAGCTCGACCTGATCGTCAATCTCAACCTGCGCATGGACTCGATGGCGCTCTACTCCGACATCGTGCTGCCGGCCGCGCATTGGTACGAGAAGCTCGACCTGCAGATGACGGAGGAGCACACCTTCGTCCACATGACGGAGCCGGCGATCCCGCCGATGCACGAATCGAAGCACGACTGGGACGTGTTCACGCTGCTCGCAAAGAAGATGCAGGACCGCGCGGTGGCGCGCGGGATGTCGCGGGTCTTCGACGAGCAGTTCAACGTCTCGCGCGACTTCTCCACCCTGTACGCGCAGCAGACCGACAACGGCAAGCTGGAGAGCGCCGCCCAGGCGGCCCAGTTCATCCTCGACAACGCGCCGGCCACCAAGGGGATCACGCTCGACATGATCCGCGAGCGGCCGCAGCGCTTCAAGGCGAACTGGACCTCGCCCATCAAGGATGGCGTGCCCTACACGCCGTTCCAGTTCTACACGGACAGCAAGAAGCCGTGGCCGACCCTCACGGGACGGCAGCAATTCTACATCGATCACGACTGGTTCATCGAGATGGGCGTCGAGCTGCCGGTCTACAAGGCGCCGGTCGACGCCGACGCGTTCCCGCTGCGATTCAACACGCCGCACAGCCGCCACGCCATCCACTCGACCTTCAAGGACAACGTGCTGATGCTGCGGCTCCAGCGCGGCGGTCCGGTGCTGGAGATGCCGCCCGGCGAAGCGAAGACCCGGGGGCTGCGCGACAACGACTGGGCCGAGGTGTGGAACGACCACGGCCGGATGATCTGCCGGGTGAAGATCCACAACCGCGAGCCCGAGGGGCGGGTCACCATGTGCCACACCCCCGAGCTCTACATGGATCTGATCGAGGGCTCGACCCAGAGCGTCTGCCCGATCCGCATCAACCCGACGAGCCTGGTCGGCAACTACGGCCATCTGCTGTTCCGGCCCAACTACTACGGGCCGGGCGGAACCCAGCGCGACGCCCGCGTCCAGGTGCGCCGCTACACGGGTCTCATCCCGAGCTGAGCGGTACGACGCCACGGGACGGCCGCCCTCGGCGGCGCGCCGTCCCCGAACCAGGGTTTCGAGGACGACGATCATGGCCAAGCAGATCACCAAACCGCAGAAGCAACTCTCCTTCGTGGTCGATCTCAACAAGTGCATCGGGTGCCAGACCTGCACGGTCGCCTGCAAGAAGCTGTGGACCAACCAGCGGGGCGAAGACCCGATCTACTGGCGCAATGTCGAGACGCGCCCGGGCAAGGGCTATCCGCGCAACTGGGAGAACGAGGGCGGCGGCTTCAACGCCGCCGGCGAGGTCCAGCGCGGCCGCATGCCGACCGCCGGCGACTACGGCGTGCCGTTCGAGTTCGACTACGAGGCGCGACTGTTCGAGGGCGTGCCCGGCCGGGTGCGTCCGCGCCCCGCCGCGACCACGGCGGGCTTCGCGTCGTGGGCGCCGAACTTCGACGAGGACCAGGGCGAAGGCACCTATCCCAACAACTACTATTTCTACCTGCCGCGCCACTGCAACCACTGCAGCAAGCCCGCCTGCCTGGAAGCGTGCCCGAACGACGCGATCTACAAGCGCGCCGCCGACGGCATCGTCCTGGTCGACCAGACCAAGTGCAAGGCGGCGCGCAACTGCGTGCAGGCCTGCCCCTACGACAAGACCTACTTCAACACGGCGATCCAAAAGGCAAGCAAGTGCATCGGCTGCTACCCGCGCATCGAGAAGGGCGTCGCCACGGCGTGTGTCGCCCAGTGCGTCGGCCGCGCCATGCATGTCGGCTTCATGGAGGACACGGCGAGCTCGGTCCACAAGCTCGCCAAGGTGTGGAAGGTCGCGTTGCCGCTCTACGCGGCACGCGGCACCGAGCCCAACATGTTCTACATCCCGCCGGTCCTCGGCCCGACGATGGAGGATGCGCAGGGCAATCTCCGCACCGACAAGAAGATCCCGATCGAGTATCTGGTCAAGCTGTTCGGAAACGACGTGCCGCGGGTGATGAAGGTGCTCGAGGAGGAGCGCGGAAAGCGTCTCATGAGCGAGCCCTCCGAGCTGATGGACATCATGATCGGTCGGCGCAGCGCCGACATGATGTTGAACCCGCTGACGTGATCACGAACCCGGACGAGCCGGATCAGGGCGAAGGCTCCGGAGGAGGAAGAATGAAGAGTATCCTGCCGATCGGTGTCGCGCTCGCGATCCTGCTCGTTCCGGGCCTCGCGCCCGGCCAGGAGTTCGAAGGCGTGAGCGTCTGCCGCAAATGCCACATCGACCAGGCCGAGAGCTGGGCCCAGACCTCGCACGCCAAGGCGTTCGAGTCGCTCAAGCCCAAGGTCAAGGCGGCCGTCAAGCAGAAGGGCAAGCTCGATCCGGACAAGGACTACACGACCGACGCGGCCTGCGTCGGTTGCCACACCACGGGCTTCGGCAAGCCGGGCGGCTTCGCGGCGACGACGCCCGTGTCCGAGCACAAGAACCTCGCCGTCGTCGGCTGCGAGTCCTGCCACGGGGCCGGCAGCACGTTCCGGGTCGAGCACGGTAACGCGGAAGAGCGGTGGAAGACGGGCAAGGGCGAGACCGCCCGCGACGTCCTGGTGAAGCTCGGCCAGAACTTCGACTACAAGGCCGCCTGCGCGACCTGCCACCTCAACTACGAAGGCTCGGGCTTCGCCGGCGCGCATCCGCCCTTCAAGGTCTTCACGCCGGCCCTCGATCCCAAATACGCCTTCGACTACGACAAGGAGGTCCTCCGCTCGGGGGCCGGAACCGGCGTGCACGAGCATTTCAAGCTGAAGAACGTGTTCATGGGCGAGCCGGTGCCCGCCATCCGGAGCCAGCTCCAGGCCGACGCCAAGGACCCCGACTGAGCGACGAGGATCATTCGCCATGACGGAAACGTCGCGGTCCGCCATCGTGCGGAGCAGCATCTACGGAGCGCTGGCGCGCGGCTTCGCCTATCCCGGCGCCGAGCTGCTCGACGACATCGAGGCCGGCGACTTCGGCTTCGATCTGATCGATCTCGTCACCGATGTTCATCCCGATCTGATCGGGGTGCTGGCGAGCGTGCGTCCCGACCTCGAGACGCGGCCCGCCGATCTGGTGGCGCTGGAGGGCGATTATCTGGCGACGTTCGAGGCCGGGCCGCGCAAGCCGCCGCTCTCCCTTTACGAAGGCAGCTACGTGACCGATCGCCCGCGCGCGGACCTGCTCTTGGAGATCGACGCCTTCTATCGGCATTTCGGGCTCGTGCCCGGTGAGGCTCCGCGCGACTTCGTCGACAACGTGACGGCGGAGCTCGAGTTCCTCCAGTTCCTGGTCGCCAAGGAGGCGCAGGCGGTCGAGCAGGCGCTCAACGCCGGTTCGTACCGGCGGGCGCAACACGATTTCCTCGATCGGCATCTCGTGCCGTTCCTGATCGCCATGGACGAGACGCCAGGCGAGCGCACCGCGCCTTTCTATCGCGGGCTGGTCCGCTGCGCCCGCTGCTTCGCCGAGGCGGAGTCGGTCGCGGTGGCCCGACGGCTCGCGGCGTCGGCCGCCTGACGGCCCGCACGATCCCCATGGAGTGAACATGTCGGAACCCCGGATCACCGTGCCGGCGCGCTCGTCCGCCAGCGGCGGGAAGAAGGATCGGCTCGGCTCGCCGGCCCGATGGGCGCTCGCGGGCCTCGTGGTCGCCGGGTTCTTCGGCGGCGTGCTGTTCTGGGGCGCCTTCCACACCGCCGTGGAAGCGACCAACACGCTGGAGTTCTGCACCGGCTGTCACGTCATGCGGGACTTCGTCTACAAGGAGTACGCGACGACCATCCACTACCAGAACCGCACCGGCGTGAAGGCGACCTGCTCGGACTGTCACGTGCCGAAGGAGTGGTTCCCGAAGATGATGCGCAAGGTGCAGGCCACCAACGAGCTGTGGCACTGGATGCTCGGCACCATTGACACGAAGGAGAAGTTCGAGGCCAAGCGGCTGGAGCTCGCCACCCATGTCTGGGACCGGATGAAGCAGACGGACTCGCTCGAATGCCGCAACTGCCACACGCTGCAGTCGATGAACCCGGAATTCCAGAAGCCGCGCGCCAGGAAGGTCCATCTGGATGCCTTCGGGTCGGGCCAGACCTGCATCGACTGCCACAAGGGCATCGCCCACCACAGCCCGCGCGAGCGCCTGACCACCGCGCAAATCGAGGCGCTCGAAAAGCCGAATCCGGCCTTCATCCGCCCGATTCCGCAGACCTTCGTCGACGGGTTGGCGCGGGTCACGGCCCGCGAGGAGGCGGAAGCCAAGGCGCGCGACGAGGCGGCGAGGGCCGCCGAGCAGGCGCTGCGCACGCGCATCGAGGCGGAGCTGTCCCGCAAGGCGGCGGGAGACGCCGACGGCGCGGCGGCGGTCGACACGTTCGGGGTCGACTGGGCCGCGGTGCCGGCCAAGACCGTGACGCTGTTCTATCCCGGCGTCAGCTCGTTCGAGTGGATCCAGGTGGCGCGCGATCACACCGGCGCCCGCGGCTTCCTGCGCACCGGCGAGCGGTGCAGCGAGTGCCACGGCAAGGAGGTCAAGGAGATCGGCAGCAAGCTCGTGTCCGGCGCCAAGAACGAGCCGACGCCGATCCCCGGCAAGCGGCCGTGGATCGACCTCTCGGTCCAGGCGGCCCAGGACGGCACCGATCTGTTTCTCCGCTTCGAGTGGAGCGACACGCCGCACGCGCCCGCGCCGTTCGCCGAGGGAGGCAAGATGGACCCGCAGCACGCCAGCAAGCTGTCGATGATGATCGTCGGGCCCGCCGTCGCGCGTGGCGAGCAGGGCGGTTGCTGGGTCACGTGCCATCACGACGTGCGCTCGATGCCGGACGCCGCCCGGGTCGATCCCGCGGGTGCGCCAGGACTCGTCGCGGATGCGCGCGACGCGGCGATCGCCCAGGGCCTCACCAAGTATCTGGCCGAATCGCGCGAGCGGATCGATCTGCAGGGCAAGGACGGCCCGCGCGGCGGCGGCGTCGCGGTGAAGCCGGCGTCCGACCTCGCGGCACTGCGCGCCGCCGGAACCCGGATGGAGCTCTTGCGCGTGCGTCCCGGGCGTCCGGTCGAGTCAGGCAGTGTCCTGGCGCAGCGCCTGATGGACGGCGGCGTCCCGGTCGGCGGCAGCATCGCCCAGCTCGGCGACCGCTGGGTCGCGACGCTGCGGCGACCGTTGAAACCGGCGGACAACGGCGACATCGAGATCGTCCCGGGCGCCGTCTACACGGTCGGCTTCGCCGTGCACGACGACTTCGCCGACGCCCGCTTCCATCACGTGTCGCTGGAGCTGCGGCTGGCCCTCGACGGGGCGACCTCGGAGCTGCCGATCACCTCGATCGCCCCGCCGCGGCGATGATGCGGTTCGGGCGCCGGGCTGAGCAGCGCTACCGAGGACGAGGAACGCGGAGCACGACGTCCAGCGGCGCCGCGGGGCGGTCGTGGTCGGCCCAGGGGCGATACGATGCGGGTCGTCGATACAAGGCGAGAATGCCGATGACGACGAACACGGCGCCGAGCCCCACCTCGATCGCAAGGATCCAGCCCTCCGTGTCCTCTCCGGTCCACTCTGCGAGAGGCGTAATTTTCCGGAAAGCCTGCACGACCGCCGCCGCGGTGTTGAACCAGAGCGCAACCAGCGCGGCACCGACATAGGCCGGGCGCCAGGCCCCTTTGAGCTTCGCGCCGTAGAGCGCGATGCCCGCCAGGGTCAGCAGAGCGACCGACGCCACGCCGACCACATGCCGAATGCCGACCGCGTTCGCCGGATACAGGAACCCGGTGAGGCTGGTGAAGAGCGTGGCGGTCAGGAAAACGAATGTCGGGACGGCTACGCGAAGGCCCGCCGCCATTCCGATCATCGCAACGATCCCGGACAGAACCCCGGTCAGGCTGATGACCACATGAAGAGACGTAAACGTATCGATCGGCAGGCCGGCGATCATGTTTCTTCTCCCGGTCGGCTCGCGCGGAACGCGTCGCGAGGCAACTGGGTCGGCGTCGAGTGGTCAATACTATAAAATACGGAGATCATCACGAGACATGGTCGCATGACGGTCGGGCGCACCGTCGGGGAGGGGCCGAGGACACCGTCCTCGGCGCTCGCAAGACCGCCGCAGCCAACGTCGACAAGGTCGAGCCCACGCCGGCTTGGCCCCTTCACGATCTTCGCCGCACAGCGGCGACCGCGATGGCGGACCGGCTCGGTGTGCTGCCGCAATGTGCAGAAGCCGTGCCGGATCACGTCAGCGGCCATCGGGCGGGCCGTCGTAACGATACGCTCAGACGGTCAGAAACCGGTGCCAGTGCCGGCGATTTGCGCTTTACAGAATTTCACGCTTCGTTCCATTTTGCGCAGGAATTCCGTCCGTGGGACGAATGCCGTCTTGGTTTCGTGCCGTTTCGTATGATCTGAAACGCTCCAAGACTCGAGGGGCTCGAGTGACACGGCGCGAGACCGATCCGGAGCCTCCCAATGGCGGTGCATCCTGCGCCCGAACTCGTTCAGCCCGGCGTGGACACCGCCTTCTGTCGCGCCGACCGTCCGCGTCCGATCCCCGCCTTTGCCGGCGGCGCACTGATCGGCCTACTCGGCGGTCTGATCGGTCTCGGCGGCGCCGAGTTCCGGCTGCCGCTCCTCATCGGCCCGTTCCGGTTTCGCGCGCTCGAAGCCGTGATCCTCAACAAGGCGATGAGCCTCGTCGTGGTCGCCACCGCCCTGCCGTTCCGGGCCGGGACGGTGCCGTTCGCGACCGTCGCGGCGCACTGGCCGACGATCGCCAACCTGCTGGCCGGCAGCCTGCTCGGCGCGTGGCTGGGCGCTGGATGGGCGACGAAGCTCGGATCCCGCGGCCTCTACCGCGTCCTCGCCGTCCTTCTGATGTTGATCGCCATGGTGCTCGTCCTCGGGCACGGCACCACGGCCGCCGAGCCCTTGTTCACCGGAGCCTGGCAGATCGTCGCCGGGATCGCCGCGGGGTTCGCGATCGGCGTCGTCGCCTCGCTGATGGGGGTCGCGGGCGGCGAGCTTCTGATTCCGACGCTGGTCCTGCTGTTCGGGGCCGACATCAGGCTCGCCGGCAGCCTGTCGCTGGCCGTCAGCCTGCCGACCATGATCGTCGGCTTCACCCGCTACAGCCGCGACAGCGCCTTCGCGGTCGTCGCCCGGAACAGGAGCTTCGTGCTGGTCATGGCGATCGGGTCGATCGTCGGCACCTTCGTCGGCGGCCGGCTGCTCGGGATCGTGCCGGACCATGTCCTGCTGCCGATCCTGGCGCTGATCCTCGTCGTCTCGTCTGTGAAGGTCTGGCGGCATGGGTGACCGATCCGGGTGGGAGAAGGCTCGCGCAGGAAAACCCGGCGGCGGGATGGACTCTAAAATTCGATAATGATAGAAATACAGAAATAGGAGGTGCCATGCCGAACGACGCGGATGTTGTCCGCTTCGCCGACATGCTGGCTGCGATGGGGGCCGAGCCGCGTCTGCGGATCGTTCGGCTTCTCTTGTCCGCCCATCCGGAGGGGCTCGTCGTCGGCGAGATCGGCGAAAGCCTCGGCATCGCGCCGTCGACGCTCTCCCATCATCTCGAGAAGCTGAAGACGGAAGGCCTGGTGAAGGTGAGCCGCGAAGGAACGTTTCTGCGCTACACGGCCGATTCCGTCGCGCTCGGTGAACTGCTCGCCTTTCTCTATGCCGAATGCTGCACGCGCACCAAGGTCGTGCGTCCCGAGGACATCACCTGCTGCTGAGAGGAGGTCGGCCATGACCGGTCCGGACGTGAAGGACGTCGTGCGGGAGAAATACGCCCGGGCGGCCCTGCAGGTCGTCGACGGCGGCAGTGCCTGCTGTGGACCCTCGGGGCGCGACGGCTGCGATCCGATCACCACGGATCTGTACGATGCGGGGGACGCCGAGGGCGTTCCGGCCGAGGCGCTGCTGGCATCGCTCGGCTGCGGCAACCCGACGGCGCTCGCGGCGCTCGCCCCGGGCGAGACGGTGCTCGACCTCGGCTCCGGCGGAGGCATCGATGTGCTGCTGTCGGCGCGCCGGGTCGGGCCGACCGGCAAGGCCTATGGCCTCGACATGACCGACGAGATGCTGGCGCTCGCGCGCGACAACCAGCGCAAGGCGGGGCTCGACAATGTCGAGTTTCTGAAGGGCGAGATCGAGACGATCCCGCTGCCCGACGACACGGTCGACGTGATCATTTCGAACTGCGTGATCAACCTGTCGGGCGACAAGGACCGGGTTCTTCGCGAGGCGTTCCGCGTGCTGAAGCCCGGCGGCCGCTTCGCCGTGTCCGACGTGGTGACGCGCGGCGACATTCCGGCGGCGCTGCGCACCGACATGCTGTTGTGGGTCGGCTGCCTGGCCGGTGCGCTGGACGAGGGCGACTACGTGGCGAAGCTCGCCGCCGCCGGCTTCGTCGACATCGGCATCCAGCCCACTCGGGTCTACAAGGTCGAGGACGCGCACGACCTCCTGGTCGGCAAGGGCCACGACGTCGACGCCTTGGCGGCCGAGCTGGACGGCAAGTTCTTCGGCGCCTTCATCCGTGCCCGCAAGCCCGGCGGAGCCGAGAGCCCCGACGCCGGTGGCGGTGGGTGCTGCGCCACGTCGTGCTGCGACGGGTGACGCTACGGCTTCTCTCCTTCGACGGAACGCTTGTCTGCCCGCTCGTGGACCGGGCGAGCAGACAGTGCTGTCGAGCACGCACCCCGACCGGCAAGGGGAGGGAGGCGTTCGCAGTGCCGTCGGGCCCCGGACGGACGTGCGGCCCACCGTCGAAAGACGGGCGGTCCTCGACACCTGAAATCTCGATGCCCGCAGACATTGTCCAACGATGCCTCGACCATCGTCTTGCCGGTTCGGACTCGCGGGGATGGTGAGATGATCCGCGTCAAGCCGCTCATCACGCTCGTCTGCGCGGCCGAAATCGCCGGGATGGCCGCCTATGCCGGCTTCGTGGCGCAACTCCCGCTGCTGAGTGCGGCATGGGACCTCACGGCATCACACGCAGGTTGGGTCAGTGGCGCCTTCTATGCCGGTTACGGCTTGGCCGTGCCGATCCTGGTGACGCGGACCGACCGGACCGACCCGCTTCGCGTCTATCTGCCCTCGATGCTCGCCACGGCGGCCGGAGCGCTCGGTTTCGCCCTGCTGGCCGACGGTTTCTGGTCGGCTCTGCTTTTCCAGGTGATCATGGGGGCTGGTCTGGCCGGCACCTACATGCCGGGATTGCGCCTTCTGACCGACCGCCTGGACGGGGCGGCGCAGTCCCGTGCCGTCGCTCTCTACACCTCGAGCTACGCCATCGGCACCGGCTTCTCGTTCGCGATGATCGGCGTCCTGTCGACGTGGCTCGGCTGGCGCTGGGCTTTCGGCCTGGCTGCAATCGGTCCCGTGACGGCCGCCATCACGGTCGCCATGGTGTTTCGCGGGCAAGCGCGCCGGCGAACTGCCGCGCCGCAAGACCCTGGTCGGCAGCAGTTCGGTGCGGTGCTGCGTGACCGTGCCGTGATGGCCCGAGCCGTGGCCTACGGGGCGCACAACTTCGAGCTCTTCGGCCTGTGGTCCTGGGCGGTCGCCTTCCTGACCTTTGCCTACGCGCTGCGGCCCGGCGATCCGCTTCAGATCGAGCCGACGCTCGTCGCGGCGGTCCTGACTCTGCTCCTGCTGCCCGCGAGCGTCGGCGGCAACGAGCTCGCGTTGAGAATCGGCCGCCGCCGCTGGATCGTCAGCGTCATGATCGGCTCGGCCGCGCTCGCACCGGTCGTGGGCTTCGCGGCCGGCGAGGTCGTCTCGGCGGCGCTGATCGCACTCTGTCTCGTCTATGGCGTCGCAGTGGCGGCGGAATCGGGGGCTTTGACGTCCTCCGTGGTGGCCACCGGCGCTACCCGGCAGCGCGGCGCGATCATGGCCGTCTATTCGATGGTGGGGTTCGCCGGGGCCTTTGCCGGTCCTCTCGTCTTCGGCTGGGTGCTCGGCGGCGTCGGCGCCGGAACCGGAGCCGGATGGGGCGCCGCCTTCGCCGCCATGGGGCTTGGCGCGCTCGTCGGACCAGCGGTCTTGCTGCTCGTCGATCGCCGCGGCGGCGATCGGCCACGCTCATGAAACTCTCTCCCCAGCACTACCAGAAGGGGTCGAATGATGGACGATCTTCCGAGCGCGGCGGTCGAGCACCTCGACCTGCCGTCCTGGGGAAAGCTACAGCCGGCGCGGGCTTCGGCGCACCCTCCGCGAATTCTCCTGCTCTACGGGTCGTTGCGCGAGCACTCCTACAGTCGCTTGCTGACGCTCGAGGCCGAACGGCTCCTGAATCATTTGGGCGCGGAAACCCGCGTGTTCGACCCGCGTGGCCTGCCGCAGCCCGACACCGTGCCTCCGAGCCATCCGAAGGTTGCGGAGCTGCGCGAGCTGTCGATGTGGTCGGAAGGCCAAGTCTGGTGCTCGCCCGAGCGGCACGGGACGATAACGGGAATCTTCAAGAGCCAGATCGACTGGTTACCCCTCGAGGTGGGCGGGATACGGCCGACGCAAGGGCGAACGCTCGCCGTCATGCAGGTTTCAGGAGGGTCGCAGTCCTTCAATACGGTGAATGCGCTCCGTGTTCTCGGTCGGTGGATGCGGATGGTCACGATTCCCAACCAGTCGTCCGTACCGAAGGCGTTTCAGGAGTTCGACGACGCGGGGCGCATGAAGCCGTCGCCCCTCTACGACCGTGTCGTCGACGTGATGGAGGAGCTGGTGAAGTTCACGCTGCTGGTGCGCGACCGTTCGGACTACCTGACCGACCGGTACAGTGAGCGAAAGGCCGACGGGCCGAGAGACGCCAGCACCGACCTGAGCGCGATTGCGATCAGTCATGAAAGATCCGTCGAGCGGCCGGTCGGGCTGCCCGACATGAAGAACGCCGATTGATCGATCTCCGCCTCGCAGCGCGGATCGCAGCTGCTCCCGGACGCGGTGCGCGCCGTTCCCCTCGTGCTGCGATGGTCGACGCGGACGGCTCGTGTCCGGGAGCGGGCCGAGAGATCCGGCCGTCCGCGGTCGGCCGAGTGTTTCATACCGGCTCCCGCGTGGCGTGATCGGCGGCGCGAACCGGGCTCACCGGCTCGCGCCGCCGGGATCGGTCACCGCACGACTTCGAGGGCCAGCGCGATCCCCTGGCCGCCGCCGATGCACAGCGTGACGATGCCGCGGTCGAGCCCGTCGCGCGTCATGGAATGAAGCAGCCGCGTCGTCAGGATCGCGCCGGTCGCGCCGATCGGGTGCCCGTGCGCGATCGCGCCCCCTTCGACATTGACGATGTCCTCCGGCAGGCCGAGCTCGCGCAGCACGGCGAGCGTGATCGCCGTGAACGCCTCGTTGATCTCGATCCGCTCGACGGAGGCGATCGTCCAGCCGGCGCGGTCGAGGGCCTGGCGGACGGCCGGCACCGGCCCGATGCCGAACATGCCGGGATCCACCGCTCCGATGCCGAACGAGACGAGCCGGGCCATCGGCGTCAGCCCGATGCTCTCCGCGAATGCGCGGTCCGCCACGATCATGGCGCCGGCACCCGTGTTGAGGCCCGGCGCATTGCCGGCCGTGATCGTCCCGTCCTTGCGGAACGCAGGCTTGAGCTTCGCGAGCGACTCCAGCGTCGTGTCCGGCCGGTTGTGCTCGTCCCTCGCGAACAGCTCCGGCCCCTTGCGGCCCCGGATCTCGACCGGGACGATCTCGGCGTCGAACCGGCCGGCGGCCTGGGCCGCGGAGAACCGCGTCTGTGAGCGTTCCGCCCAGCGGTCCTGATCGGCCCGGCTGACCCCGAACTTCTCGACCAGATCCTCGGTGTGCCACCCGGCGTGCTGATCGGAGAAGGCATCGTTGAGGCCGTCCCGCAGCATGGCGTCGAAGATCGGGGCGTCGCCCATGCGATAGCCCCACCGGGCACCAGTCATGAGGTAGGGGGCCGTGTCCATGTTCTCCATTCCGCCGGCGACCTCGGCCTTGGCGAGCCCGAGCCAGATGTCCTGGGCAACCGAGGCGATGGCCTGAGCGCCGGAGCCGCAGACGCGGTTCACGGTCATGGCAGGGGCTCCGACCGGCACGCCGCCGGCGACGGCCGCCTGGCGTGCGGGGTTCATCTTGTTCCCGGCCTGAATGACGTTGCCGAAAACGACTCCCTCGATTCGTGCGGGATCGACGGTCGACCGCCGGAGCGTCTCCCGGATGACGATCGCTCCCAATTGCACCGCAGGGATCGCCTTCAGCGAGCCATTGTAAGTCCCGATCGCCGTACGAACGGGCGCACAGATGACAGCTTCAGGCTTCGACATGGCAGCATCCTCGTCTCGTCCTTCCCGTGCCCAGCCGACCGCGACGGCGCGAAAGCGCATTGATGTGGGTCACAATCGCGGCCCCGTCTCGGAGACCTCGTGACGCGCCGCGTCGGCGAGAGGGGCCATCGGGGCCGGGTCTGCCGTCGTCCCCGACCGTCGGCCACGCGCGACGTGATCGAGATCGACCACGGGCCATCGCGCGTCAGCGTTCGATCCGATAGCGGCGCATCTTCTCCCACAGGCTCTTTCGCGAGATGCCGAGCCCCTGCGCCGTCTTCGTGACGGCCCAGTCGTTGCGGGCGAGGGCGTCGACGATGGCGGCGCGCTCCGCCTCCTCGAGGCTGCTCCGCAGGCTGCGGTCGTCGCCGGGCTCGGGGCTGCGGACCGTGACACGCACCAGATCGACGAGATCGTCGAGGTCGAACGGCTTCTCCAGATAGTCGAGCGCGCCGGCCTTCACCAGGCGCACCGCGTCGGCGACCGATCCGAACGCCGTCATGACCACTACCGGCACGCCGGGAAGGGTGGTGCGGCACAAGTCGAACAGCTCGGCCCCGCTGCCGTCGGGCAGCCGCACGTCGGTGATCACGAGGCACGGTTTCGGGCCGAGTTCGAGCTCGCGGCGCGTCCGGTCGATCGTCGCCGCCGAGACGACCGTAAATCCCTCCAGCCGGAAGCGGTCCTCCAGCGACACGCGCATGATCTCGTCGTCCTCGACGATCAGGATCGGATGAGGATCAGGCTGGCTGCGCGACAAGGTCGGTCTCCCGGGGAATGCGGATGCGGAACGTGGTGCCGCGGTCGAGGGCGCTGTCGACATCGATGCTGCCGCCCATCGAGCGGACGAGCCGGAGCACGATCCATAGGCCGAGGCCGGTGCCGTTCGGCCGGCTGGTGAAGAACGGGTCGAAGATGCGCTGCGTGTTCCCCGGCGCGATGCCGTGCCCCGTGTCCGTCACCTCGAACCAGAGATCGGTCGGCTCGCCCCAGAACCGGCACGACAGGCGGCCGCCCTCGGGCATCGCGTCGACCGCGTTGCGCATCAGGTTGAGCAGCACCTGCTGCATCTTGGGCCGGTTCAGGAGGTCGCCCGGCTGGAGGCCGTTGTCCCAGGCGAGCGCGATGCGGGCCGGATCGATCTCGGCCGCGACGAGATCGCGGATGTCCTCGAGGCAGGACGGATCGGCCGGCTCCCGCGCGTCCTCGACGCGCAGCTCGATCAGCAGATCCTTGACCAGGGCGCCGATGCGCCGCAGCCCCTTCTCGATCAGGGGCAGGTATCGCGCCACCAGCTCCGGGTCGTTCGCCTTGGCCCGCAGCGTGCTGAGGCAGTTCAGCATGCCGGCGAGCGGATTGTTGACCTCGTGGGCGACGCCGGCGGCGATGCGCCCGAGCGCGATCACCTTCTCGTTGGCGGCCAGCTCGGCCGCGAGCCGCCGCTTCTCGTCGAGCTCGACCGCCATGCGGTTGAAGCTGTCGACGAGCTGGCCGATCTCGTCGCGTCGCGATACCGGGAGTAGCGTCACCTCGCCGCGACCGATCCGCTCCATCGATTGCGCCAGGCTTCGCAGCGGGCGAACGGCGCGGACCGACCAGGCTGCCCCGATCAGACTGCCGACCAGGGTCATGCCGAGCGTGAGCAGTAGCACCATGATACTTGCGCTGCGCGTCGTGCGGTCGAGCTCCTGAGTCGAGAGCTGGACCCGGACGATCCCGATGGTGCGCCCTCCCGTCTGGACGGGCGCGACGCCCTCGACGAAGCCATCGCCGTCGAGCACGCCGGGCGCCGTCATGCCGAGGGCCGCCTGCATCAGACGGTGCTCGGCGGAGTTTTCGCGCGCCGCCGGCAGTCCGATCGGGAACGCGGCGGGGTCGAGATGCGATAGCACGAGGCCCGCCGGATCGAGCACCATGGCGGCCACGGTCGCCGCCTCGCCGCCGCGCTCGGTGCCCTGCGTGATCTGCCGGAGCACCTTGTAGAGCGTCCAGGTGTCGCCGCGCAGCAGCAGCTCCGGCGTCGTGACGGCGACCGCGCGGGCGAGCAGCAGCGCCTTGCCTTCGAGCTCGTCGCGCAGCCGGCTGCGGTCCTGATAGACCATGGCCGCCCCGATCGTCGCCGCGACGGTCGCGACCACGAGACTGAGGACGAGCGGCAGCTTGACGGAGAGGCTCGGGGACGGCGGAAGGCGCATCAACGGCGATCGATGTTCCGGCCGACCCCGTCGTAGAGGGCGGGATCGGCCGTGGTGAAGCGGTCGAGCATCAGCTCGGCCAAAAGGCGGCGGCCGTCCGGGTCGCTGTCCATGGTCAGGAGAGCGGTCGCCATCCGCTCGCGGAGCGCCGGCTCGACGCCCACCCGGTAGACCAGCGGCGGAAAGCCGTAGGCCTCCGACTGCGCGACGATCCGGGTGTCGTTGGTCAGCGGCGATCCGTGCCGCGCCAGGAACTCCCAGACGTAGGAATCGACGGCGGCCCCGTCGGCCAGGCGGGCGGCGACGGCCTCGATTTGCTCGGTGTGGCCGTAGGTGAAGAAGGTGTGGCGGAAGAAGCTGTCGGGATTGCGCCCGAGCTCGTGAATCTGCCGGCGCGGTACGGCGTAGCCGGTATTGGAGTCCGGATCCGAGTAGGCGAAGACGCGCTTCTCCAGCTCCGCCATGGTCTGCACCGGGCTCGACCGGTGCACGATCAAATAAGATCGGTACAGCGGCTCGCCGCGGAACACCGGCACGGCGAGGAGGCCGAAGCGTCGGGAGTCGCGGTACTTGGCGTAGGGCAGGCTGCAGATCCAGGCGAAGTCGTGCTCGCCGTTCTCGATCAGCTCCATCGCCTCGCGATACGAGCGGCGCTGGACGATCTGGACGGTGCGGCCGACCTTGCGACCGAGATACGCGGCGAGACGATCGTAGAGATCCAGATGCTCTCGCACGACCGCCGCCGTGAGGCCGAAGCGAATCGGCGGGTCGGCGCGCGCGGGGGCGACGCACAGCGTCGCGAAGAGCAGCGAGATCAGGAACCGACGCATGTGTCCCTCCTGCGTAACGCGACGTCCAGGACGTTACCGGAGCGTAACGCGAGCGCGGCGGCGTTACGCCGCGGTGCCGCTCCGGCGGCTGGCGACGGTGGACGTTACCAAATTGGAACAATGACTTATTGAGTTATCTCAAGGCGTTCAAAAGTACGGCGCCTATGCTCCGCGACACTGGTTCCCACCGCGTGACTCCCATGTGCAGCCATCGCCGCCGTCCGTCTGCAACGGGATCTGACAGTCCAGATCGTGTCTCGGCGCGAACCGGCGCAGCGCTTCTGCCGTGGAGGCCCGGTCCCTGAAGGCCGTCTCCGGCCGGAGACGGATTCCGCACCTTACCCCCGATCCCAACAGCTCATTCAGCGCGGTCTCGGCCGCGCCCGCGAACCCGTGTGCCGCGCCCATGGCCGGATCGTCGAGAGGATATGCCCATGACAGCGTCGTCTGCGCCGCTCACCCACACCCTCGCGACGGACGCCACTCCCGATGTCGGGGTGCATGGCGAGTCCGGGAGCGCGTCGCGACGTGACGTTCTGAAGGGCTTCGCGTCGCTCGCCGCGCTGGCGACCGCGACCGGCGTGGCGCCGATGCTCACGCCGCTCCGGCCCGCTGCAGCGCAGGGCGCCGCGACACCGGGTGCCGCCGCGCCGGCCGCCGCGGCCGAGACCATCAAGAGCATCTGCGTGCACTGCGTGAACTTCTGCGGCATCGAGGTGAAGAAGGTCGGCGGCGTGATCCGCTCGATCGGCACCGATCCGGCGCGCCGCGACGTGTTCAATCACGGCATCTGTCCGAAGGGCGTCGCCGGCGCCTTCCAGATGTACAACCCCTATCGCGTCAAGACGCCGCTCAAGCGCACCAATCCGAAGAAGGGCCTCGATCAGGATCCGAAGTGGGTCGAGATCTCCTGGGAGGAGGCGTTCACGACCATCACGGAACGGATGGCGCGGATCAAGGCGACGAACCCGTCCAAGCTGATCTGGCAGCACGGCCACGGGAAGTATCTCATCGGCGACAACTTCCCGCTCGCCTTCGGCAAGGCCTTCGGCACGCCGAACATCATCCATCGCACGACGACCTGCGAATCCGCCCGTCACGTCGCCGACGACATCACCTGGGGCTATCACGGCTTCCTGCCGGACATCGAGCACTGCAATCTGTTCGTGGTGTTCGGCTCGAACTATTTCGAGGCCGAGCAGTTCGCGCGCTGGATGGATCACGCCGTGACCGACGCGCGCGAGCGTGGCATGAAGGTGGTGGTGGTCGAGCCGCGGCTCTCGCATGTCGGCGCCAAGGCCGACATGTGGATCCCGGTGCGCCCCGGCAAGGACGTCGCGATCGTGCTCGCACTGTCCAGGCTGCTGATCGAGGCCGGACAGATCGACACCGACTTCCTGGTGACCTACACGAACGCGCCGCAGCTCGTCGGTGCCGACGGTCGCATCCTGCGAGCCGGCGACAAGCCGCTGGTGTGGGACACGGCGAGCAAGAGCGCAAAGCCGTTCGAGGCCGGCGTCGTGCCGGCGCTGCGCGGCAGCTTCACGGTCGACGGCAAGCCGGTGAAGACCGCGTTCGACGTCTTCGCCGAGAGCCTCGGCGAGATGACGCCGGAGGCGGCCGGCGAGATCGCCGGCGTGCCGGCCGAGACGATCCGCGAACTCGCCACGATGATCGGCCGCGAGGCCCGCATCGGCACGACCACGAAGGTGGGCGATCTCACGCACCGCTACCGCCCCGTGATGATCCACACCTGGCGCGGCATGACGGCGCGCGAGTTCGGCGTGCAGAACTGGCGCTCGGGCCTGATCCTGCAGATGCTGATCGGCAATCCGGACGCGGTCGGCGGCATGATCCTCGGGCCGGTCGGCCGCAGCCCGGCCTACATGGCGCCGGCCTACTGCGAGTATCCGCCCAAGCGCGTCGACCTCGCCAAGAGCGTCTACTTCCCCAACGGCCATCACGACGTCTGCCAGCAGGTCGCGCTGACGGTGCTGGATCCGAAGGCCTATGGTCTGCCCTACGAGCCGGAGATGCAGATCTTCTACGCCACCAACCGGCCGGTCTCGACCTCCGACACGACGACGCAGTTCAAGTCGATGGAGAAGACGTTCAACGTCACCATCGAGATCAACATGACCGAGACGGCGTGGATGTCCGACATCGTGCTGCCGGATCTCGGGTTCCTGGAGTCCTGGCACTTCGCGCCGACGCGGTCGCATCCGTTCGCCAGCAACACCGGCATCCGGCAACCGATCGTCAACCCCTACAATCTCCAGCACGACGGCTTCACGATCCTGTGGGAGCTGTCGAAGCGGCTCGGCATCCGCGACGCCTATGTGGATGCGATCAACGAGCGATGGGGCCTGAAGACCCACAAGTTCGAGAAGGGACGCGAGTACACCCCGCGCGAGGCGGTCGAGACCATCTGGCTGAACGCCACCGGCGGCAAGTCCTTCGACATCGCCGTCAAGGACGGCTTCGTGGCGTCGAAGAAGACGCCGCAGCGGGTCTACATGTCCGGCGTCGAGGACAAGTTCAAGGGGCCGGGCAAGCCGAAGATGCAGCTCTACGCCGACTCCATGGCCGGCACGTTCGAGAAGGTGAAGCAGACGGTCGAGAAGAACGGGATCAGGAACATCGACGTCGCCCAGTACCAGATCGCCTACGCGCCGATTCCGCGCAAGGAGCACGCCTTCCCGACGCCCCACCGGGAGGCCGCCGACATGCCCTTCTACCTGATCACGTTCAAGAGCATGTACCGGAACCAGATGGCGTGCAGCAACACCAACCCGATCCTCAACTTCGCCCTCGGCAAGGACACCCAGGAGAACCGGGTGCTGATCAACACGACGGCGGCGCGCAAGCTCGGTCTCGTCGATGGTGACGAGGTGATCGTCGAGACACGGGTCGGCAAGGTCACGGGCCGCTGCAAGTTCACCGAAGGAATCCGGCCCGACACGGTCGGCATCTCCTACCACTACGGCCAGACGCTGCCGAGCTACCCGGCCTACGCCCGCAAGGGAATCGACGTGAACCGCGTGCTCGAGCTCCACCCGGACAGGATCTCCGGGATGAACTCGTTCAACGACACCAAGTGCCGCATCACCAAGGCCTGAGAGGAGCCCCGATCATGAAGCTCGTTCGCGTGATCGACACCAAGCGGTGCATGGGCTGCCGGGCCTGCGTCGCGGCGTGTGCGGTCGAGAACAATTTCACGCCGGACTCGCCGTGGAACGTGATGGTGGAGTCCGAAGGCGGCACGTTCCCGAACGTCTACCGCACCTTCGTCACCATGAACTGCATGCATTGCGAGAACGCCCCGTGCAAGCTCGCCTGCGACAAGGCGGGCTTCAAGGCGATCACCAAGAACGAGCTCGGCGTCGTTCTGATCGACTACGACAAATGCACGGGCTGCGGCTACTGCGCGGCGGTCTGTCCCTACGGCGTGCCGCAGATCAACGGGGCGAAGCTCGCGACCCTCTATCCCGGCGAGGCGCCGACCCCGGTCGAGGCGGTGCCGGCGGCGGAGCGGCACTGGACCCACCGCAAGCAGGCCGGCAAGGCCGAGAAGTGCACGTTCTGCTGGCACAAGCTGGAGAAGGCCGTGGCCGACGGCAAGACCGACCGTATCGGCAAGGACGCGCAATACACGCCCGCCTGCGATCTCGTCTGCCCGGTCGACGCCCGCGCCTTCGGCGACGTCGACGATCCCACCTCCAAGGTCGCCAGGCAGATCGGCACCAAGAAGGCGGCCCAGCTCAAGCGTGAATACGGGGCCGGTCCGCAGGTCTACTACGTGCTGGAAGGAGGCGAGCGATGAAGCCGCTGTTCCCGCTGCTGCTCGCCGCCGCGCTGTGCATCGCGCCGGCGCTCGCCCAGCAGCCCACCGTCGCCAAGGATCCGGTCACCAAGGCTCCGGCCGCCAAGGATGCGGCCGGCCCCGAGAAGCCGGTCGGCGCCGGCATCCTCTCTGATCTCATCCGCGAGGGCGACGTCTCGCCGGGCGACAAGTACAACCTCGAGGTCGGCAGCCGCTTCCACCGGATCCACACGCGCTTCATGGCGATCCAGTGCGTGACCTGCCATTCGGGCGTGAAGTTCCCCGACAACATCCAGTATCTGCGCAAGGAGGAGTTCCCGCTCGCCGCCTATCCGGGCGCGGTCGATCGCGGCACCTGCATGGGCTGCCATCGCGGCGAGGGTGCGCTGGCGACGCCGTTCTACGGGATCGCCAAGCAATGACCCCGCATCCCGATCCGCTTCCGGCCGCGATGCGCAGCAGCGTCTACGGCCTGCTCGCGGGGCTCTGGGGCAGACCCCTGTCGGCCGAGACGATCGCGCGGCTGACGCGCGACGCGGCGCGCGACGAAGCCGGCGGGCTCGCGGCGGAGCTGCTCGCGCCGCTGCGCGACGGCGCGCCGGACATCGCCCTGCGACTCGGTGTCGAGCACACCCGCCTGTTCGGCGGCCTGCAGGAGGGCTACGGCCCGCCGCCGCCCTACGAGTCGGTGTGGCGTGACGATCCCGCGGTCGGCACCGTCGCGGCGGCGGTCGCGGAGGCCTATCGGGCGGCCGGCTACGACGAGCGGGGCTTCGCCGGTCCGTGCGACCAGCTCGCTGAGGAGCTGCGCTTCGTCGCGGCGCTGTGTGCCGCCGAGGACGCCGCCGCGCGCGACGGGGCGGACGAGGATCTCGCCGCCGCCCGCGACCATCGGCGACGGTTCCTCGACCGGCATCTGATGGTCTGGGTGCCGGGCTATTGCCACGCGCTCGCCGCGCAGGCGCGCGAGCCGCTCTACGCCGCGCTGGCGCGCGTGACCGCGCAGATCCTCCACGAGGACTCCTTGGGGTTGGCGCTGTCCGTCGAACGGGCCGGGGATGCTCCGGCATTCGGCCGCGCTCCGGCCGCGGGCACGGTTCCCGGAGATGGACCATGTCGCATGCAATGACACGATGGCTCTTCGGCGCGGCCGTGATGGCGGTCGCCGCCACCCTGACGGGTCCGGCTTCGGCGCAGACCAAGGGCCTGCCGTCCGCCGATCCCGAGACCGCAGCGATGGTGCGGCGGCAGAACGCGGAATGCACGGCCTGCCACAGCGAGGCGGGCCTGCGGGCGCTGCCGCGCCACGACATGGACGTCAAGAAGCTGTCCGGCCTCCTGGTCGACATCGCCAAGTTCGACACGTCGATCCATGCCGGCATGGCGTGCCGCACCTGCCACACCGGCGGCTATCGCGAGTACCCGCATGTCGGCGCGGCGAGCGGCAAGGCGGAGACGCTGCCCTGCGCCGAATGCCATGCCCAGAAGACCTTCCGGATCGAGCCGCAGGTCGCGCGCAGCGTCCACGCCAAGAACCTGAAGGACACGTTCACCTGCTCGAGCTGCCACGACTCGCACGTCTACCAGACCGCCGCACGGCTCCGCGATCCCGCCCTGATCGTGAAGCAGGACAACGCGATGTGCATCGGCTGCCACGGCTCGGACGAAAAGTTCGCGGCCGCGGCACGTCCGTTGCCGGTGCCGAAGAAGCGGCCCGATCTCGATGCGATCCACGCCTGGCTGCCCAACACGCAGCGGCACTGGGCGGCGGTGCGCTGCGTCGAGTGCCACACGCCGGCCTCCACGACGCGCAGTCTCGGCCTGTCGCACGAGGTGCTCAACAAGGACCGGGCCGAGCAGAACTGCGTCACCTGCCACACCAAGGACACTGCCTTGCGCACGCGGCTCTATCGCTGGCAGGCGGAGACCGAAGGGGCGCGGCTCGGCTTCGTCAACAGCGCCATCATCGGGCAGGCCTATGTGATCGGTGCCACCCGCAACACCTATTTCGACTACATCGGCATCGCCCTGGTGGTGCTCGCGCTCGGCGGGGTCGCCCTGCACGGCCTCGGCCGCGTGGTGGCGGGGCTGGGACGGGGAGGCAGCAAATGAGCGAGCGCATCTTCATCCTGCCGCTGTGGATCCGGCTCTGGCACTGGAGCAACGCGGTGCTGATGCTGGTCCTGACCGTCACCGGCGTCAGCCTACATTTCGCCTCGCCGGACGCGCCGCTCGTGCCGTTCCGGCTCTCCGTGATGCTGCACAACAATGCCGGGCTCGCCGTGGCCGGCCTCTACGTGGTCTTCGTCCTCGCCAACATCGTCTCGGGCAACTGGTGGCAGTACGTGCCCAAGCCGGACGGCTTCTTCGAGCGCTGCTGGCGGCAGACCAGGTTCTACGCCTACGGCATCTTCCGCGGCGAGCATCATCCCTATCCGCCGACCCTCGAAGCGAACTTCAACGCGCTGCAGCAGATCATCTACTGGGTGGTGATGTATCTCTTGATGCCGCTCCTGATCGTCAGCGGCCTCGTCTTCATGTGGCCCGACCTCGCGCCCAAGAGTGCCTTCGGGGTCGATGGACTGCTGCCCGTTGCGGTGCTGCACTACATGGTCGGTGCCATGATCGTCGCCTTCATGGTGGCGCACATCTATCTCGGCACCACCGGGACGCGGGTGAGCAGCCTGTTCAAGATGATGGTGACGGGCTGGCACGAGGAGTGACGCGAAGGCGCCGAGACCGCGATCGATCTCGGCGCCGACGTCGCGTCAGGTGCGGTACTCCGCCGACTTGAAGCTGAGCCGGCGCGCCGCCGCCCGGCCGGCCGACATTGCCGGTGGCGAGCGCGCTTTCCGCCAGCCTTCGGCTCGGCGATCCACTGTGCCGCCTTGACGATGTCCTCGGGCCTCAGGCCGGTGATGCGCGCCGCCATCGTCGATGGTGGTGTGGTTGGCCGCGACCGCGGCGGTGAAGTCGGCCAGCGGATCGGCCGTGTCGACGCTGCCGCCACCCGGGCGCGAGATCAGCGCCGGGCCCTGCGCTGCCGCGAGCGTGCTCGCCGCGATGAAGTCGCGGTCGATCCAGCCGTTGTCGGCCACGTAGGTGAGGAGTGCGTCTCGCTAGGCCGAGCGAGGATTGTCGCGCGGCGCGATTGCCGGGCGCGACGGCTGGCGCAATATGCCGGATGCTTGCTCGGCGGACGTCTCCTGCGCTGCCGTCCGCGCACCGAGGCCTGCGTCGTACTGATCGCACATCGTCGTCGCGACGATCGGGGCGCCGGTCCACAGGGTCGCGACCAGCGCCGCCGTGCCGGCGCCGACTGCGACGCGGCGGACGAAGGTCGCAGTTCCACCCGGACCGCCCGGCCGCCGGCGCCACGTGTAGATGACGAGCGCGACCAGCGCACCGAGATGCGCGATCCACAGCAGCACGAGGAGCGCGCGCAAGAGGCTCGTTCCGGCCACCGTCGTGCGCTCCCATCCGGCCGCGCAGCCGATCGACGACGCGGCGTAGAGGAGGACAAAGGCCGAGCTCCAGATCACGAAGCCGGCGACCAGGAGCAGGAGCGTCACCGCTCTGTCGGTCCGCGTCTTCGTCTCCGGTCTGGGCGCCTGCGAAGTCATCGCGCGATCCACGGCAGGCCGAAGGCCAGCCCCAGCGTGGCGAGGCCGATCGCGGCCGTCGCGGCGTGCCACAGGCTGCCGATGCGCAGATCGAGCCGGCGCGCAACGGAGACGTAGCCGGCGCGGCTCCGCCACAGCCCATAGGCCGCGAGAACGATGCCGATCGCCGCGTGCAGGGCCGCATAGATCAGCACCACCAGGGTGCTCGCCGCATAGGCGTGCGCGGTCGGCGCCGGCACGGCGGCGATGATCGCACCGAAGCCGGCGAGCGCGAGGGCGTGCCCCAGCGCTGAGACGAGGAGCGCGGCCTCGCGCGGCCGCGGCGCCGCCGCGATCGCCGG
>NZ_NHSK01000115.1 GCF_016653355.1 Rhodoplanes elegans
TCCCCGGGCGCTCCGCCCGCATGCTAGGATGCCGGGTCCGCGCCCTCCCGGCCCGCGACTGCGAGGCCCGAAGCACCCCCGAAATCGTCCCCCGAAGCCGTCCCTTAAAACCCATGCGCGCCCTGCTCTCGCACGACCTCCAGACGCTCCGCATCTTCCTCACCGCCTGCGAGCTGCGCAGCATGAGCAAGGCGTCGGAGCGGCTCAACATCGCGCTGTCGGCGGCGAGCCGCCGGGTCAGCCTGCTGGAGCACGAGGTCGGCACCCAGCTCATCCTGCGCCGGCCGCACGGCATCGAGCCGACCGCCGCCGGCATCACCATGATGAACTACGCCCGCGACGTGCTCCGCCTCGGCGAGAAGCTGCAGGTCAATCTGGAGGAGCACCGGCTCGGCGTGCGCGGCTATGTACGGATGTGCGCGTCGAGCTCGGTGCTGGTGCATCGCCTGGCGCACGATCTCTCGCGCTTCGTCACCGCCAATCCCGAGATCAAGCTCGATCTCGAGGAGCGGCCGAGCGAGTCGACCATCGACGCGGTGCTGCACAAGCAGTGCGATCTCGGCGTGATCGTGAAGAGCAGCGCCGTCGACGGCCTCGCCGTGATCCCCTACGAGGGCGACCAGCTCGCCGTGGCGCTGCGCGGCGACCACCCGCTCGCCGACCGCAAGGCGCTCGCCTTCGCCGACATCCTCGACGAGGATCTGGTCGGGCTGGAGAGCGGCACCGCCGTCCACCGGCTGCTCTCGTTCCGGGCCCGCGAGCTCGGCCGGGTGATGAAGACGCGCGTCCAGGTGCGCAGCTTCGAGGTGATGTGCCTGATGATCTCGGAGGGACTCGGCGTCGGCGTGCTGCCCGAGAAGGCCGTGCAGCCGCTCGCCGCCGCCATGGGGCTGCGCCTCGTCCGCCTCGCCGAACCGTGGGCGACGCGCGAATACGCGATCTGCGTGCTGGCCGGCGAGGAGCCGCCGCCGCCGGCCCGGCGCCTGATCGACTTCCTGACCGACCGCCCGAGCGCGCCGCCGAAGCGGACCCGGTTCACGCCCCGCGGCACCGGGCGGAAGGGGCGACCGGCGGGGCGGTGAACGAGTCTCCGTCATTCCGGGGCGCCGCGAAGCGGCGCGCCCGGAATCCATACCCCCGGCAGCAGCGGCTCACGACAGACAGGGGTTATGGGTTCCGGGCTCGGCGCTGCGCGCCGCCCCGGAACGACGGCCACCTCGTTCAGCGTCCCCGGTTTCCAATTCCGCGAAACCAGTCTCGGCCGATTTCTGATTCCACTTCCTACCGCGCTGCCGATACCGTTTCGAGGCGAGGACGATCGATGCCGCTGACACTGCCGTCGACCACCGATCACGAGGACATCCGCGAGGCCGTACGCGCGCTGTGCGCCGACTTCCCGGCCGAGTACTGGCGCACGCTCGACGAGACGGCCGCCTATCCGGAGGCCTTCGTCGATGCGCTGACCCGCGCCGGCTGGCTCGCCGCGCTGATCCCCCAAGAATACGGCGGCTCGGGCCTCGGCGTCACCGAGGCGTCGATCATCCTGGAGGAGATCAACCGGGCGGGCGGCAACTCGGGCGCCTGCCACGGCCAGATGTACAACATGTCGACGCTGCTGCGTGCCGGCTCGGCCGAGCAGAAGCAGCGGATCCTGCCGCGCATCGCGACCGGCGAGATCCGCATGCAGTCGATGGCCGTCACCGAGCCGACCACCGGCTCCGACACGACCAAGCTCAAGACCACCGCGGTGAAGCAGGGCGATCGGTACGTCGTCAACGGCCAGAAGGTGTGGACGTCGCGGCTGCAGCACTCGGATCTGATGATCCTGCTCGCCCGCACCACGCCGCTCGACCAGGTGAAGAAGAAGTCGCACGGCCTCTCGGTGTTCCTGGTCGACGTCGCCGAGGCGATGAAGGCCGGCATGACGGTGCGGCCGATCCGCAACATGGTCAATCACGAGACCAACGAGGTGTTCTTCGACGCGCTCGAGATCCCGGCCGAGAACCTGATCGGCCAGGAGGGCGAGGGCTTCCGCTACATCCTCGAAGGCCTCAATGCCGAGCGCACCCTGATCGCCGCCGAGTGCATCGGCGACGGCCACTGGTTCGTCGACAAGGCGGTCGCCTACGGGCGGGACCGCGTGGTGTTCGGCAGGCCGATCGGCCAGAACCAGGGCATCCAGTTCCCCATCGCCCAGGCCCACATCCATGTCGAGGCCGCGAGCTTGATGCGGTTCAAGGCGGCGGCGCTGCACGACGCCGGGCAGCCTTGCGGCGCCGAGGCCAACATGGCGAAGCTCCTGGCCGCCAACGCCTCGTGGGAGGCGGCCAACGCCTGCCTGCAGACGCATGGCGGCTTCGGCTTCGCGGCCGAGTACGACGTCGAGCGAAAATTCCGCGAGACCCGGCTCTATCAGGTGGCGCCGATCTCCTCGAACCTGATCCTCGCCTATGTGGGAGAGCACGTGCTCGGCCTCCCACGATCCTATTGAGGTGACGATGGGGACGACCCGGAGGTTCGCCGACTGGGAGTCCCGCGACGAGGCGCAGCGCCGCGCCGCTCTTTTACGCGCCCACGAATCCGTGGCGACGCTCGGCCGCACGTTGCACGCCGTCGTCGACGTGATGCCGGGGACCGCCGACACGCCCGAGGCGGCGGACGGCCCGCTCGCCGGCCTGACCTACGTCGCCAAGGACATGATCACGACCGGCGTGCATGCTCCGAGCTGGGGCCGTGCGGTGCCGTGCACCGACATCGGCGCGCGCGCGAGCGTGCTGCGCCGGCTCGACGCCGCCGGCGCGACGCTCGTCGCTACCGCCGAGATGACCGAGCTCGCCTACGAGCCCTCCGGTCACAATGTCTCCCGCGGCCGCGTGCTGAATCCGTGGAGCTTCGAGCACATCGTCGGCGGCTCGTCGAGCGGCTCGGCCGCGCTGGTCGCGGCCGGCTGCTGCGACGTCGCGCTCGGCTCCGACACCGGCGGCTCGGTGCGCATTCCGGCGGCGTGCTGCGGCATCACCGGGCTCAAGCCGACGTTTGGAACTCTGCCGCTCGACGGCGTGATGCCGCTCGCGGAAACCCTCGACACGCTCGGGGTTTTCGCCCGGAGTGCCGCGACGCTGGCGCATGTCTGGCCGGTGCTGTCGGGCATCGCACCCGGCGATACGGCGATGCCGCGTCGCGCCGTCCTGCTGGTCGACACCTTCGACGCATGCGAGCCGGCCGTGGTGCAGATCTGCGAGGCCGCGGCCGCCGTGCTCGCGCAGGCGGGCGTCGTGATCACGAAGGCCGCCGGCTTTCCGGAGGACGTCGACCGGAACGCGCTGGTGATCATGCAGGCCGAGGCCGCTCGGACCCACGCCGCGCTGATCGACGACCCCGGCACCGAGCCCGTGCTGAGAAAGCGCCTCGCCAAGGGGTTATCCATCGACGACGCCGCGCTCGCCGCCGCCCGCGACGCGCGCGGGCCGCTCGCGCAAGAATTCCTGCGCGACGCGCTGGGCGACGCGGACGTCGTGCTCCTGCCCGTGATGCCGATCGCGACGCCGCACGTCGCCGCGGTGACGCCCGGCGACCCGGCTTTCGATCCGAAACGGCTCTATGCGCTCAGCCGCTTCACCCGCTTCGTCAACGTGCTCGGGCTTCCGGCGCTGGCGCTGCCGGCGGGCTTCGACGCGGCCGGCCTGCCGGTCGGCCTCCAGATCGTCGGCCGCCCCGGTGCCGAAGCACGGCTTCTCGCGCTCGGCCAAGCCTTCCAGGCGCGCACCAGCTGGCACGGCCGCGTGCCACGCGCGATCGTCGAGACGATCACGACCGACCAGATCACGACCGACGCGATCGCCACGGGCGCGATCGCCAGAGGATTCGCCGCATGACCAACACCCCCTCGTCGGCACTCGCCGGGCTGCGCATCCTCGATCTCACCCGTGTGCGGGCCGGCCCGACCTGCTGCCGGGTGTTCGCCGATTTCGGCGCCGACGTGATCAAGATCGAGGCGCCGGCCGGCGTCGATCCGAACGAAGGCACGAACGGCGCCCGCAGTGGCGCCGACATGCAGAACCTCCACCGCAACAAGCGCACCGTCACGCTGAACCTGAAGGCCCCGAAAGGCCTCGCGCTGTTCAAGCGCATGGTGGAGACCGCCGACGTGGTGGTGGAGAACTACCGGCCCGACGTGAAGATCCGCCTCGGCATCGCCTACGAGGATCTCAGACGCATCAACCCGCGCATCATCCTCGCCTCGATCTCGGGCTTCGGACAGGACGGGCCGTATCGGCATCGCCCGGGATTCGATCAGATCGCGCAAGGCATGGGCGGACTGATGGGGGTGACGGGCCTGCCCGGCCAAGGCCCCGTGCGGGCCGGCATCGCGGTGGCGGACTCGTCCGCCGGCCTCTACGCGGCGATCGGGATTCTGGTCGCGTTGGCCGAGCGCGAACGCTCCGGCGAGGGCCAGTGGGTCCGCTCGTCGCTCCTGCAGGCGCAGATCGCCATGATGGACTTCCAGGCGGCCAAGTATCTGGTCGAGGGCACCGTGCCGAAGCAGGCCGGCAACGACCATCCCTACACGACTCCGATGGGCGTGATGCGGACGGCGGACGGCTGGATCAATATCGGGGTCGGCGGACAGGGCCAGTGGCGCGCTTTTTGCGATGCGATCGGCGAGCCGGCGCTGGCGACCCACCCGGACTACGATTGTCAGGAGAACCGCCTGCGCAATCGTGACACGTTGAAGGAGCGCCTCGCCGCAGTGTTTGCTCGCAAGACGTCGCACGACTGGCTGACCCTGCTCGAGGAGGCGAACGTGCCGGCCGGCCCGATCTACGCCATGGACGAGGTGTTCGCCGATCCGCAGGTGCAGCATCTCGGCATCGCGGTGCCGGTCGACGATCCCGAGCGCGGCACGCTGCGGCTGGTCGGCCAGCCGGTCGAACTGTCGCGCACGCCGGCCGCCCTGACCACGCTGCTGCCGGCGGCAGGCGCCCACAACGACGAGATCCTGTCCGAGCTCGGCCTCGGCCCGGACGAGATCGCGACGCTTCGCAAGGAGCGGGTGATCTGATGATGAGCCTCGGGTCATTCCGGGGCGCGGACCGAATGGTCCGCGAACCCGGAATCCAGCCGTGACCAAAGCGCCAGTCGCTGGATTCCGGGTTCGCACGCTGACGCGTGCGCCCCGGAATGACCAGCACAAGGACGCACGACGTACACTTGACGCAGCAGTTCCACCCCCGTCCCGTAAAGGAGGATGCCGATGCGCCGTAGAGTCCTCGCCTTGTTCGCCGTCGCCGCGCTGGCGATCGTCTCGCCGCTCGGCCACGCAACGCCGGCCGTCGCCGCCGGCCCCGAGCCGAAGCCGCTTCCGACGCCGACCAAGCTGACGGTCGGTTATCAGAAGGTCGGCCATCTCGCGCCGATGATGATGATCGTCGACAAGCTGAAAGGTCTCGGCGTCGAGCTCGAGCTCGTCGAGTTCGCCCGCTACGCCGACGCCCGCACGGCGCTGCTCGCCGGCTCGCTCGACGTCGCCTCGGTCGGGCCGGCCGATCTCGCCATCTCGCTCGCGCAAGGGTCGACCGACGTGGTCGGCATCATGGGGGTCGGCTCCTCGCCCAAATACGTGATCGGCCGCACCGGCGTGAAGCTCGACTCGTTCGAGGATCTGAAGGGCAAGAAGATCGCCATCGCGCCGGGCTCGGCCGTGTGGTTCCAATTCGCCGCGACGTTGGTCGAGAAAGGCGTGCCCTACAACAGCTTCCAGGCCGTCAACATCCAGGGCGGCGGCGCCAACTTCAACCAGGCGCTGAAGAAGGGCGAGGTCGACGGCATCGTCACCTGGGAGCCGTTCGAGTCGATCCCGGTGATGGAGGGCTACGGCTTCTTCGCCAAGAACCTCGAATACTCCTCCTCCAAGGCGGTCGGCGCCGAGCTCGGCATGATCATGGCGTCGAAGACCGCGGCGACCAAGAAGCGCGATGCCATGGAGCGTTTCGTCTGGGCCTATCTGGACGCCCAGGAGCAGCTCAAGAAGGATCCGAAGAAGTTCGCCGAGGCCTACGCGAAGCTCTCCGGCATGCAGCCCGACATCGCCGCCAAGGCGGCGCAGATCATCACCCTCGGCGAGGTCGTGTCGCCCGACCAGATCAAGCGCCAGGCCAAGGCCTTCGCGGATCTCGGCGTGATCCAGAAGGACGTCTCGGGCCAGATCGACGGCGCCTGGGACGGCAGCTTCGTCACCAAGGCGCTCGGCAAGTGATTCGGCCGCTTCGCCCCGCGGCTTGACGACGAGACGAGGACGCGCGCTGATGTCGGTCGCCATGCAGCCGGCCACCCCCACGGACGCACGACGCGGCGCGGCGCGCGTCGACACGGCGAGCGGCCTTCCCTCGGGACGGCCTCGCGGCGCGCCGCTGCGGGGCT
This sequence comes from Rhodoplanes elegans, assembly GCF_016653355.1. GTDB lineage: Bacteria > Pseudomonadota > Alphaproteobacteria > Rhizobiales > Xanthobacteraceae > Rhodoplanes > Rhodoplanes elegans. Next base: position 6,421 of record NZ_NHSK01000115.1, read on the forward strand.
CGTCGCGGCTCTTCGGGCGCGTGCTGCTCGCCGTCGCCCTGCCCGTCCTCGTCGTCGCCGCTTGGCAGATCGCCGGCACCGGCGGCTCGCTGTTCGGCGGCGTGCTGCCGACGCCGGATCGCGTCTGGGCCGCCTGGCAGACCTGGGCGTTCGGTGCCCAGGGGCTCGGCCTCAACCCGTATTCAGGCACCTGGCTCGACAATCTCCTCTACTCGGCCGAGCGGGTGGCGAAGGGCTTCGGCTGCGCCATCCTGATCGGTGTGCCGGCCGGCATCGCGATCGGCTGGAACCGCATCGCGGCCGGCGCGCTCGACCCCACCATCCAGATTCTGAGGCCGATCCCGATCACGGCATGGCTGCCGTTCTCGATCGCCGTGTTCGGCATCGGGCCGGGCGGCGCGATCTTCCTGATCGCGCTCGGCGCCTTCTATCCGATCGTGGTCAACACCAGCCAGGGCGCCCGCGACGTCGATCGCATGCTGGTCCGCGCCGCGCTGATGATGGGGGCCGGGCCGTTCACCATCCTGCGCCGCGTCGTGCTGCCGGCCGCGCTGCCGTCGATCTTCACCGGGCTGCGCATCGGGCTCGGGATCGGCTGGACGGCCGTGATCGTCGCCGAGATGGTGGCGGTGAAGTCCGGGCTCGGCTATGTTCTGTGGGACGCCTATTACGTCGGCCGCATGGACGTGGTGATCGCCGACATGATCACGATCGGCCTCTTGGGCTTCCTCAGCGATCGTCTCGTGCTGCTCGCCGAGCGCTGGGCGCTGACCTGGCGCCGCCTGCAGTCCCATCATTCCTGAGATCGCCGCGCGAGACCACCATGGGCACCGTGCAGTTCCAGAACGTCAGCAAGACCTTTCCGGGCGTGCGCACCGTGCGGGCGCTCGACGACGTGAGCCTGGAGATCGGCGAGGGCGACTTCGTCGCGCTGCTCGGGCCGTCCGGCTGCGGCAAGTCCACGCTTCTCAACCTGCTCGCCGGCTTCGACCGGCTGTCGGCCGGCGCGCTGCTGTTCGACGGCCGCCCGGTGACCAAGCCCGGGCCGGACCGCGGCGTCGTCTTCCAGGAGGCGGCGCTGTTCCCCTGGCTCGACGTGTGGAACAACGTGATCTTCGGGCCCAAGGTGCAGGGCGTGCCGAAGTCCGTCTACGAGCCGCGCGCCCGCGAGCTTCTCCACCTCGTCGGGCTCGACGCCTTCGCCGAGGCGCTCCCCGTGCAGCTCTCCGGCGGCATGCGCCAGCGCGTCGGCATCGCCCGCGCGCTGGTGATGAACCCGCGCGCCCTCCTGATGGACGAGCCGTTCGGCGCGCTCGACGCCCAGACCCGCCTGTCGATGCAGCAGCTCCTGCTCGACGTGTGGGAGACGCTCGGCACCACGGTGCTGTTCGTCACCCACGACATCGACGAGGCGATCTTCCTGTCCGACCGCGTCTGCGTGATGTCGGCGCGACCCGGCCGCATCGTGCGCACGATCGCGATCGAGCTGCCCCGCCCGCGCTCGATCGCCAGTCTGACGAGCCCGGCCTTCGTCGCCTACAAGGCCGACATCCTGAAAGAGATGAACGTGATGCACCATTGAGGATTCGGGGGCTTGCTATTGACCTCGGCGGCCGTGGCTCACCCCCCTCCCCACCCCTCCCCCACAAGGGGGGAGGGAGCAGGCCGTGCTCGCGGCATAGTGCACTCACACTCCGCATGAGACGTCTGCTTCATAGCGTCGGCCAAACCGAGAAGCACCTCGCTCCTGCGTTCCCTCCCCCCTTGTGGGGGAGGGACAGGGAGGGGGGTAGGCCGCACACTCCGCTCCCGTTACCGACCCGAGCAAACAACTGAAAAGCCTCATGTCCAACCCCCGCATTCCCTACCGGCTCTCCTCGGCGCGGCCGCCGCTGCCGGCGCTCGACGGCAAGCGCATCCTGGTCCACCTCGTCGTCAACGTGGAGAACTGGCTGTTCGACCAGCCGATGCCGCGCACCATCGTGACGCCGCCGCACGGCCGCGAGACGGTGCCGGACGTGCCGAACTTCTCCTGGGCCGATTACGGCATGCGGGCCGGGTTGCCGCGAATTCTGAAGTGCTTCGCCGAGCGCGGCCTGCCGGCCTCGACCAGCATCAATGCCGGCGTGATCGACGCCTACCGGCCGGCCGCCGAGGCGATGCGCGACGCCGGGTGGGAGTTCATCGGCCACGGCATGCACCAGAAGGCGACCAATCACGTCGAGGGCGGAGAGGAGGCGCTGGTGCGGGCGAGCCTCGGGATACTCGCCACCTTCACCGGCACGCGGCCGCGCGGCTGGCTGTCGCCCGGCCTGCGCGAGACCGTCGACACGCCCGACATCCTGAAGAGCGCCGGTGTCGACTATGTCTGCGACTGGGTGGTCGACGACCGCCCGTCCTGGATGACCACGAAGGCCGGGCCGCTGATCGCGCTGCCCTACAATCTGGAGATCAACGACTCGATCATCTACGCGATCGAGCGCCACGCCACCGGCGAGATGGCGGCGCGGCTCGGGCACACGCTGCGCCGCTTCGAGACCGAGTGCCGCGACAGCGCCATCGTGCTCGCCCTCGGCCTGCACCCGCATCTGATCGCGGTGCCGCACCGCATCCACGAGCTCGACCGCATGCTCGATCTCTTGATGGCGTCGCCACAGGTCGGCTTCTTCACGGGCAGCCGCTTGGCCGACTGGTTCGCAGCCGCCGTGCCGGCCGGAACCGAGCTGGGAGAGGGTTGAGATGGATTTGGCGCTCGCCGGCCGCTCGGTTCTCGTCACCGGCGGATCGCGCGGCATCGGCCGCGCCGTCGCCGAGAGCTTTTTACGCGAGGGTGCACGGGTGGTGATCACCGGGCGGAACGCCACCCAGCTCGACGCGACGGCGGGCGAACTGGCCGTGCTCGGCGACGTGAGGGTCTTCGCGGGCGATCTCGCCCAGGCGGGCGAACGCGAGAGACTGTTCGCGGCGCATCCGACGATCGACGTGCTGGTCAACAATGCCGGCGCGATCCCGGGCGGCGATCTGTTCGGTCTCGCCCTGCAGCAATGGATCGAGTCCTGGCAGCTGAAGGTGTTCGGCTACGTCCACCTGATGCAGCTCTATCTCGAGGCCATGAAGGCGCGGCGCGACGGCGTCGTCGTCAACGTCATCGGCATGGCCGGCCAGGCGCCGCGCTTCGAGTATGTCTGCGGCTCGGCCGGCAACGCCGCGCTGATCGCGCTGACCCGCGCGGTCGGGGCGAAGAGCGTCGACTGGAACGTGCGCGTCGTCGGCATCAATCCGTCGCCGACCCGGACGAGCCGCATCGAGACGATCGCCCGCCGAAAGGCCGAGGACCGCTTCGGCGATCCTGAGCGCTGGCGCGAGGCGCTCGGGCCGCTGCCGTTCGGCCGGCTCGCCGAGCCGGAAGAGATCGGCGATCTCGCCGTGATGCTCGCCTCGCCGCGCGCCGCCTATCTCAGCGGCACCGTGGTCGACGTCGACGGCGGCCAGATGTTTCGCGGTCAGTGATCACCCCGCGCCGAGCATCCTGGCGACATTGTAGGTGACGAAGGCGGCCGCGTAGGCGAGCGTGATCATGTAGCCGAACGACACCGCCATCCAGCGCCAGCCGCCGGTCTCGCGCCGGATCACGGCGAGCGTCGAGGCGCATTGCGGGGCGAAGATGTACCAGGCGAGCAGCGCCAGCGCGGTGGCGAGGCTCCAGCTTTGGGCGAGCGTCGCGCCGATCTTGTCGGCCGCCTCGGCGCCGCCCTCGATGGCGTAGACGGTGCCGAGCGCCGCGACCGCGACCTCGCGGGCCGCCATGCCGGGGACGAGCGCGACGTTGATGTGCCAGTCGAAGCCGATCGGCGCCGTGATCGGCTCCAGCGCCCGGCCGATCCAGGCGGCGAGGCTGTACTCGATCGCCGGCTCGGTCGCGCCCTCGGGCGGGCGCGGGAACGAGGCGAGGAACCAGATCAGCACCATCATCGAGAAGATGGTGGTGCCGGCCCGCTTCAGGAACATCATCGCCTTGGTGTAGAGGCCGATCAGGATGCTCTTCGGCCGCGGCAGCTTGTAGTCCGGCAGCTCGAGCATGAACGGCTCGGTCGGGTGGTCGCGCCAGAACAGACGCTTGGCGACGAAGGACACCAGGAGCGCGCTCGTGATCCCCGCCGCGTAGAGCCCGAACATCACGAGCCCCTGCAGAGAGAGCACGCCGAGCACGTCCTCGTCCGGGATGAAGGCCGAGATGATCAGCACATAGACCGGGATGCGGGCCGAGCAGGTCATCAGCGGCGCCACCAGGATGGTGGTCAGCCGGTCGCGTCGGTTGTCGATGACGCGGGTCGCCATGATGCCCGGGATGGCGCAGGCGAAGCTCGACAGGAGCGGGATGAAGGCGCGGCCGTGCAGGCCGGCGCCGCCCATCACCCGATCCATCAGGAAGGCGGCGCGCGCGAGGTAGCCCAGATCCTCGAGCACCAGGATGAAGAAGAAGAGAATCACGATCTGCGGCAGGAACACCAGCACGCTGCCGACGCCGGCGATGACGCCGTCCTGCACGAAGCTCTGCAGCAGGCCTTCCGGCATGTGGGCCTGGACGAGCGCGCCGAGCGCCTCGAAGCCCGCCTTGATCCCGTCCATGGCCGGCGTCGCCCAGGTGAACACGGCCTGGAACATCACGAACAGCACGGCGAGCAGGATGACGATGCCGAACACCGGATGCAGCAGCACGGTGTCGAGCCGGCCGGTCAGGGTGTCGGGGCGGCCCGGCGCCTGCACGGCGGCAGCCAGGATGCGGTCGGCCTCGCGCTGGGTGGCGCGCAGCTCGGCGGCGGACGGCGGCGCCCAGGCCTGCTCGGCCGGAGCGGCCGGGCGGTCGGCGATCAGCGCGTCCATGCGGGCGACGAGCGCCTCGACGCCGCCGCGGCGCACCGCCGTCGAGGTGACGACCGGGATGCCGAGCTCCGCCGAGAGGCGGTCGAGGTCGAAGGCGAAGCCGCGCTTCTTGGCGATGTCGATCATGTTGAGGGCGAGCATCATGGGCCGCCCGACGCGCTTGAGCTCCAGCACCAGGCGCAGCGCGATGCGCAGATTGGTGGCGTCGGCGACGCACAGGAGCATGTCGGGGACGGTCTCGCCGGCGAGCTGGCCGAGCACCGCGTCGCGGGTCACCTTCTCGTCCGGGCTTCTCGCCCGCAACGAATACGTGCCGGGCAGGTCGAGCAGGTGGACGCTGCGCCCCGAGGGCGTCTGGAACTGGCCGGACTTGCGCTCGACCGTGACGCCGGGATAGTTCGCCACCTTCTGGCGGCTGCCCGTGAGGGCATTGAACAGGGCGGTCTTGCCGCAGTTCGGATTGCCGACCAGGGCCAGATGCCACGGCCCGGCCGGTTCGGCGGCGCTCATGACGGAATTCCGGTCAGCTCACCAGGATCGCCATCGCCTCGCGGCGGCGGAGCGCGATGGTGGCCTCGTTGACCCGCACGGCGATCGGATCGCGGCCGAACATGCCCTCGTGCAGGATCTCGACGCGGGCGCCCTCGACGAAGCCGAGCTCGAGGAGGCGGCTCTCCAGCTCGCCGGCCGGCAGGCCGACGGCATGGCCGTTCACCGCGATCGCGTCGATGCGGCCGCAGAAGCCGCGGCGCGCGGTGCCGAGCGGAAGCGAGGAGACCGAGGCCTGCAGATCGACGGCCTGGCGGTCGACAACGGCATGCGGGTTGGAAAACACATCAGCCATGAGACGGCCTTCGGTCCTGAAACAACGCAATTGAGAACCACTATCATGTTTGTCCGGGACCGGGCCCTCGGAGTCAAGAAAATTGGCTCGAAAGGTCAGCAGCTTAGAACTTTTGCAAAGTAATCCCGGCCGGCTGCGACCAATCGCTTACGTACTTTACCGGAGCGACTAGACGCGCCGGACCGCTCCGTTCGGACGAGCCGACGCCCCGGTCCGCCGCACCGTTCGCCCGCTCGGGCCGCCCGCTCAGGCCGCCGCCGCGCCGGGCCGGGTGCGGGCGCGCAGCCGGTTGACGGTCTCCTGGGCGTCCTCGGCCGTGACACCGAGGCGCTGGAGGGCGAAGTCGGACATGCCGAAGGCGATCTCCCGTTCCCCCATCACGGCGAGGCCGACCCCCGCGTCGGCGAGGTAGAGCGCCTCCGCCTCCGAATGGGTGCGCACCACCGTCTCGATCGTCGGGTTGAGGGCGCGGGCGAGCGCGATCACCCGGCGGGCGTGGAAGGCGTCAGGCAGTGCCACCACGATCAGCCGCGCGAGCTCCGGGAAGGTCGCGCCGAGGACCTCGGCGCGACTGGCGTCGCCGTAGACGACCGGGGTGCCGTCGTCGCGCAGCCGCTCGGCGAGCCGGCGGTCGGCCTCGATCACCACGTAGTCGAGCCCGTGCCGGCGTAGCGCGGTCGCCACGGTCGCGCCGACCCGCCCGTGTCCCACCAGGATGGCGTGATCGACCAGCACGCCCGGCCGCGACATGAAGGAGCGGGCCTGCTGCTCGCGCCAGCGCACCATCGCGGGCCGCTCGCCGAGCCAGTCGGCGACCCGCAAGGCGATCGGGAACATCAGCGGGTTGAGCATGATGGCGACCAGCGCCGCGGCCAGCACGAGGTCGCGGCCGGTGCCCGGCAGGAGCCCCTGCCGGACCGCCAGGTCGGTGAGGATGAAGGAGAACTCGCCGATCTGCGCGAATGTCGCCCCGACCATGCCGGCGGTCTGCGGGCTCGCCCGCAGGAGGAGCAGGATCAGCATGGTGACGATCCCGGTGCCGACCCCGATGGTGACCACCAGGGTGGCGATCTCGAGCGGCATCCGCACCAGGGTCGTCGGATCGAACAGCATGCCGGCCGAGACGAAGAACAGCACGGCGAAGATGTGCTGCATCGGCAGCGCCTCGGCGGCGGCGTGATGGTTGAGGTCGCTCTCGCCGAGCACCACGCCGGCGAAGAAGGCGGCGAGGGCGAGCGAGATGCCGAACAGGAGCGACGAGCCCCAGGCGATGCCGAGCGCCACCACGGCGACGGCGAGCGTGAACAACTCGCGCGAGCCCTGCCGGGCGACGTAGCCGAGCAGCGCGGGAATCGCCTTGCGGCCGACCACCAGGATGATCGCGACGAAGCCGGCGAGCTGCAGCACGGCGCGGCCGAGCTCGAGCGCGACGTCGGCGGCCGAGCTCGCCCCGGCGCCCAGCGTCGGGATCAGCACCAGCGCCAGGATCACCACCATGTCCTGCACGACCAGCCAGCCGAGCGCCATCCGGCCGGCCGGCGCGGTGAGCTGGCCACGCTGGTCGAGCGCCCGGGTCGCGACCGCGGTCGAGGCGATGGCGAGCGACAGGCCGACGATGACGGCGGCGACGGGGTCGAGCCCGACCACCAGCCGCGCCACCGTCCAGCCGATCGCCGTCGAGACGGCGATCTGGACGAGGGCACCCGGCACGGCGCTGGTGCGCACCGCCATGAGATCACGGAACGAGAAGTGCAGGCCGACGCCGAACAGCAGCAGCGCGACGCCGATCTCGGCGAGCTCGTTGGCGATCGCCTGGTCGGCCGTGAAGCCGGGCGTGAACGGCCCGACGACCACGCCGGCCAGCAGATAGCCGAGCATCGGCGGCAACCGCACGGCGCGCGCCAGGAGGCCCCCCAGGAAGGCGACCGTCAGGCTGACCACGATGGTCGGCAGCAATCCTGCGCTGTGCACGTCGTCTCCGCTCGCGCGTCATGACATCGGGGATGGGCGATCGGGGCCGACCGGCGCCGGACGCGAGTCGGTCCCCCGTTCGGCGATCAGCATAAGGCCGATTCCCTCCGCGTCGTCTTGCGGCGGCGCATTTTTTCGCCCGTCCCGGGCGGCCGCGGCGGATCACGCCTGCGGGTTTGTGCGAAGCGAACAAACCACGGATTCGGCTGATGGAACTCTGTTCGCGCTTCGTTGCGGCGGCCGCGACGGCGGTCGTGACGGGCCGGGGGCCCGGCCGTCGGAGGCAACCCCTCGCTGCACCGGAGCGCTGCCGCACCGCGCGGCAAATTGCCCGGATTCCGAGCATTGCATACAGCGATTGCATACAATCGCTGTGGTGCGCGCCCGGATTTCCCCGTCCGAACCCTGGCACATGCTTTGCAGCACAAGTGCCATCCGCCGGCCCCGGCGGGCGAGACGGAGTGCCCTCATGTCCATGTTCGACGATCCCTTCCGGAGCGACCGCCGGCTGACCGCGGGCTGCGTCTGCGGCCGCCATGCGAGCCAGATGGAGCACGATCACGCCGCGCAGGTCGACGCACTGCAGCTTCAGCAACAGCAGGTCGTCGCGCCGGCGAGCGAGGACGATCGCTACACGGGCGTCGTCGCTTCCGCCGTGATGCGCGCGATGTTTCCCCAGGACGCCGCGCGAAGGGCCTTCCTGAAGTCGGTCGGCGCCTCGACGGCGCTCGCCGCCCTGTCGCAGTTCTTCCCGCTCGGCCCCGCCGCCGAGGTGTTCGCTCAAGGCGCCGGCGCGATCGAGAAGAAGTCCATCAAGGTCGGCTTCATCCCGATCACCTGCGCGACGCCGATCATCATGGCGCACCCGATGGGCTTCTACGCCAAGCACGGGCTCGACGTGGAGGTGGTGAAGACGGCCGGCTGGGCGGTGATCCGCGACAAGACGCTCAACAAGGAATACGACGCCGCCCACATGCTCTCGCCGATGCCGCTCGCCATCACGATCGGGGCCGGTGCGGCCCCGATCCCCTACACGGCGCCGGCGATCGAGAACATCAACGGCCAGGCGATCACGCTGTCGATGAAGCACAAGGACAAGCGCGATCCGAAGGCGTGGAAGGGCTTCAAGTTCGCGGTGCCGTTCGACTACTCGATGCACAACTATCTGCTGCGCTACTATCTGGCGGAGCACGGGCTCGACCCCGACACCGACGTGCAGATCCGCGCCGTGCCGCCGCCCGAGATGGTGGCGAACCTGCGCGCCGACAACATCGACGGCTTCCTGGCGCCGGACCCGGTCAACCAGCGTGCCGTCTATGACGGCGTCGGCTTCATCCACACGCTCTCCAAGGAGCTGTGGGACGGTCATCCGTGCTGCGTGTTCGCGGCCTCGAAGGAGTTCGTGACGAGCGCGCCCAACACCTATGCGGCGCTCCTGAAGTCCATCATCGACGCCACCGCCTTTGCCACCAAGGCCGAGAACAGGAAGCAGATCGCCGAGGCGATCGCGCCGGCCAACTATCTCAACCAGCCCGTCACCGTGGTCGAGCAGGTGCTGACCGGCACCTACGCCGACGGCCTCGGCAACGTGAAGAAGGTGCCGGACCGCATCGCCTTCGACCCGTTCCCGTGGGAGTCCTTCGCGGTGTGGATCCTCACCCAGATGAAGCGCTGGGGCCAGATCAAGGGCGAGGTCGACTACAAGAGCGTCGCCAATCAGGTGTTCCTGGCGACCGACACGGCCAAGCTGATGAAGGAGGTCGGCCTGACGCCGCCGACCACCACGACCAAGACCTTCGCCGTGATGGGCAAGACCTTCGATCCGGCCAAGCCCGACGAGTACGTGGCGAGCTTCAAGATCAAGCGCGCGTGAGCACCGGCTTGGTTCCCTCTCCCCGCCGCGCGGGGAGAGGGTGGCTCGCCGCCCAGCGGCGAGACGGGTGAGGGGGCGCTTCCGCAAAGCCGAGACTCGCGGCGACGCCCCCTCACTCGGATCGCTGCGCGATCCGACCTCTCCCCGCAAGCGGGGCGAGGTGACCAGCAAGCCCCTTCGGCGTTGATCACTTCGGAGCCGCGATGACCCGCTCCCTCACCTTTCGCGCCGCCATCGTGTCGGTGCTCCTGTTCTCCGCCTTCGTGCTGGTGTGGCACCTGGCGACGCGCGGCTCCGGCGCGACCGTCGCGATGGATCCCGAATACGCCAAGCTGATGGGCGCGACCGCGACGACCGGCAAGTCGGCGATGCCGGGGCCGCTCGACGTCGCCGCCACGGTGTGGGGCCATCTGAAGGACCCGTTCTACGACCGCGGCACCAACGACAAGGGGCTCGGCATCCAGCTCGGCTGGTCGATCCTTCGCGTCATGATCGGCTATCTGCTCGCCGTGGCGGTGGCGCTTCCCGTCGGCTTCCTTATCGGCATGTCGCCGCTGATGAGTCGCGCCCTCGATCCGTTCATCCAGGTGCTGAAACCCATCTCGCCGCTCGCCTGGATGCCGCTCGCGCTCTACACCATCAAGGACTCCGGGCTGTCGGCCGTGTTCGTCATCTTCATCTGCTCGCTGTGGCCGATGCTGGTGAACACCGCCTTCGGGGTCGCCTCGGTCCGCAAGGAGTGGATCAACGTCGCGAGGACCCTCGAGGTCGGCACGCTGCGCCGCATCTTCACGGTGCTGCTGCCCGCCGCGGCGCCGACCATCCTGACCGGCATGCGCATCTCGATCGGCATCGCCTGGCTCGTCATCGTCGCGGCCGAGATGCTGGTCGGCGGCACCGGCATCGGCTACTTCGTCTGGAACGAGTGGAACAACCTCTCCATCACCAACGTGATCACGGCGATCCTGGTGATCGGCGTCGTCGGCATGATCCTCGACCAGATCCTCGCCCGCGCCACCCGCGCCGTCACGTTCCCGGAGTGAGGGGGATGCGGATCGCACAGACCTCGTGTCCCGGGCGCGGCGCAGCACGAAGTGGTGCGCCGCAGAACCGGGACCAAAACAGACGCTCGGCATCTTGGCTCCTGGGTCCCGGGTCGGCGGTGCAGCGTTGCACGCTGCACCGCGCCCGGGACACGAGGCACGGCTCATGACCCAGAAATTCATCTCCATTGAAGGCATCTCGAAGCGCTTCTCGGCGGCCGGGGGCGGTGTCACCACCGTGTTCGAGGATCTGTGGCTCGGCATGGAGCGCGGCACCTTCACCTGCGTGATCGGCCATTCGGGCTGCGGCAAGACGACCGTGCTCAACGTGCTGGCCGGACTCGACCGGCCGAGCGACGGCGCCGTCATCGTCGACAACCAGGCGATCGAAGGCCCGAGCCTCGACCGCGCCGTGATCTTCCAGAGCCACGCGCTGCTGCCCTGGCTCACCGTGATGGGCAACGTCGCCTATGCGGTGGCGTCGAAATGGCGACGCTGGTCGCGCGCCGAGGTGGAGGAGCACGCCCAGAAGTTCATCGCGCTGGTCGGGCTCGCGGGCGCCGAGCGCAAGCGGCCGGCGGAGCTGTCCGGCGGCATGAAGCAGCGCGTCGGCATCGCCCGCGCGCTGTCGATCGAGCCGAAGATCCTGCTGATGGACGAGCCGTTCTCGGCGCTCGACGCGCTCACCCGCGGAACCCTGCAGGACGAGGTGCGGCGGATCTGCCAGGAGACCGGCCAGACCGTGTTCATGATCACGCACGACGTCGACGAGGCGATCTATCTGGCCGACCGCATCGTGCTGATGACCAACGGCCCGCAGGCCGTGCTGGCCGAGATCGTCGACAACCCGCTGCCCGTCGACCGCGCCCGCAACGACGTCCACAAGCACCCGCTCTATTACGCGGTGCGCAATCACGTCGTCGACTTCCTGGTCACCCGCTCGAAGAGTTTTTCGGACGCCGACAAGGCGGCGCTCGACCGCCGCAATCCGCCGATCGTCCGCCCCGGCGCTCCGGAGCCCGCCGTGGTGGGTGGCGATTCCCTCACGCCGTCATGGCCGGGCTTGTCCCGGCCATCCACGTCTCAGGCCGGTTGACGCGCCGCAAGACGTGGATGCCCGGCACGAGGCCGGGCATGACGGAGAACACCTCAGAACCCGCCATCAAGGAGATTGCCGATGATCCGTTCCGACCTCACCGAGAAGATTCTCGACATCAAGCGCGAGAAGGGCTGGACCTGGAAGTACATCTGCGACGAGATCGGCGGCTTCTCGCCGGTGCTGCTCGTCGGCGCCCTGCTCGGCCAGCACAAGCTGACCAAGCCGCAGGCCGCCAAGGCGGGCGAGCTGTTCGGCCTCTCCAAGGCCGAGACCGCGATGCTCAACGAGGTGCCGATGCGCGGCGCCGACGCCGTGATGCCGCCGACCGACCCGCTGATCTATCGCTTCTACGAGCTGGTGTTGGTCAACGGTCCGGCCTGGAAGGCGCTGATCGAGGAGGAGTTCGGCGACGGCATCATGTCGGCGATCGACTTCGACATGCAGATGGAGCGCCTGCCCGACCCGAAGGGCGACCGCGTGAAGATCACGATGTCGGGCAAGTTCCTGCCGTTCAAGTACTACGGCGCCTCCGGCAACGTGCCGGCCTACGGCTACAAGGAGGAGTAGGCGCAGCGCGCCTGTCCCGCGCGACGGCGGCCCGGGCGAACGCTTCGTCCGGGCCGCCGCTTTTTGATTCAAGTGATCAGCTGTGCGGCCGCGCTCGCGTTCCGAAATCCCGGATCGATTGTTTCCTGAGAGCGAACAACGCTGTGCCGCGGCGCACACTATTCGCTGCGATGCAGCATAGGTATATTTACGAGCATCCGGCCCGGATGAGCGGCACCCTTCGCCCGCGTCGCGCGTTTCGTTCGGGCCGCCGTCCCAGGATGCTCGACCATGCTCTCGCTCGCCCTCAACGCCGCGCTCGCCGTCTATGGCGCGATCTTTCTCGCCGGCGCCCAGGCGTTCGCGCCGGCCGATCCCTACACGCAGGCGCTCGGCTTCGCGGTCGCGGGCCACGATCGCGCCACCGTGCGGGCCGTGGACCAGGAGGCCTGCGTGTTCGCCGTGGACGACACCGTCATTCATCTCGGCGCGATCGACCGGGCGCGGCTCGGCTTCGCCCTGATGACGGCCCAGACCGGTTGGGGGCCGATCCGGCACGTCGCCGTCACGCTGCATGGCGAGACCCCGGTCTACGAGCGCATCGAGAAGGGGCTCGACGAGGAGGGCCCGTGGGACGACGAGGCGGTGCGCATGCTCAAGCGCGTCGTCAAGGCGCGCAGCCCCGAGCTGTTCCACGACCGACGGGTGGTCGAGACCGCCGTCACGCTGCGGCTGCCGACCAGCGACATCGAGCGGGTCCGGCAGGACTGGGCCACGGCGATGCGCGGCTGCGCCGCCAAGCGCCCGGGGCCGGCGACGCCGG
>NZ_NHSK01000116.1 GCF_016653355.1 Rhodoplanes elegans
CGTCGCGGCGCATCACGCGACCCTCCCTGACGGGCGGAGGTTATGTTGCGCAGAAGCTGCCGATCCCTCACAAAACGGCCGTCCAGCGCGGGGCCGCAACATAACCAGCGCCGCAACATAATCGGTCCATTTGCCGGCCGCGCCCTTGCCGCTCTCCGGGCCGATGAGGCGCACGAACATCGAGCGGCCGGGCGTGTTGCGCACGTCGCCGACCATCCAGTAGCGGCCTTCGCGGTGGCCGTTGGACAGGTAGTGGCGGCACAGCGCCTCGGCATTGCGCGCGAGCCGGCGTGCCAGTTCGGAAGCGTCGAGCCGGGACATTACACTGCCTCCCGCTCGCCGACGCGCTCGACCGGATAGCGATCCATCACCCTGGCGAGGATCGCGGGACCGCTGGCGTCGGTGGGCACGAACAGGCGCAGCTTCCACGAGATGATCTCGTGGAAGAGGCCGTAGGCGGTGAGCCGCTCGCGCATGGTGTCGGTGAAGCCCGACAGCTCGATGCGATGACCGCCCATCACCCGGACGCGACGAAGCTGAAGCCCCTCGGCGAGGTCGATGACGGTCTTGCCGTCGATGAGCGTGGCGAAAGCGTCATCCGGCGTCAGCGACGGCAGGCCAGTCGCGGTGGCCGTGGCCGCCCAAGCCGGCGAGACCCTGCGGCCGATGATGCGCTCGCCGTCATCGGTTTGCAGGCGATAGACGCGCGTCGACTCGTTCGGCAGCCGCTTCCAGATTGGAAGCAGCAAGCCCGCGACCATGTGGATGGTCGAGTCTGCGAACGGCGGCACCTCGTTCAGTTCCGCGGTCCAAGCTGTGGCGAAAGTCGCCTCGTCCGCCTCATCCCAATGGCTCTCCGCCATCATCCGAACGGGCACGTTCGGCGCTTCCATCGGCCGGATCAGACGCACGCGATATTCGACCTCGCCATCGTCGAGCATGACGGACGGTGCGTGGACCTGCACGGCAGCGCGCCCGGAGCGCTCGTTGACGAGAAGCCGCGATCCGCGCTCGCGCAGCCGGCTCAATGCTTCGTCAAGCGTGACCGGCCGATTACGCTGGCGCTGCGTGATGGTGAACAAGCGCGTCTCGGCGCCCGTGCCGGGATGTGTGTAGATCGTCTCGCGATTGGTGACGACGAAGCTCTCGGCGCGAAGCGTCTCCAGTCCCATGTCATAGGTGCCGGCAGCGACGGCGCCCTCGATGCGCGCGTTCAAGAGTTGCTCGAAGGCGGTGAACAGGATGCCTTGCAGCTCGATCGTCAGCGCGAGCATGCGGTTGAGGAATGTGGTGATCGGCGGCAGATCGTCCTTGATGCCGTTCGCGTCCATGAGCTTCAGGCCTGTCGCCGCCTCGAACCGCTGAAGCGAGCAGCCCTCGATCTTGCCGCGAACGAGCAGCATGTAGAGCTGGCGCAAGGCGTCCCGCGCGTAGTGGGATTCCAGATTGTCCTCGGGCCGGAACAGGCCCTGGCCGCCGGTCTGGCGCTGGCCGCGCGTGATCGCACCAAGCGTATCGAGCCGGCGTGCGATCGTGCTGAGGAAGCGCTTCTCGGCCTTGACGTTCGTTGCGACCGGCCTGAACAGCGGAGGCTGCTGCTGGTTGGTCCGATGCGTGCGACCAAGCCCCTGGATCGCCGTATCCGCCTTCCACCCTGGCTCGAGGAGATAATGCACGCGCAGGCGCGTGTTCCTCGCGGTAAGCTCTGCATGATAGCTACGGCCGGTGCCACCCGCATCGCTGAACACGAGGATGCGCTTGTCGTCGTCCATGAACGCCTGCGCCTCGGCAAGGTTGGCGGAGGCCGCGCGAGTCTCGACGACGAGACGGTCGCTCTTGGCACTGACGCTCGACTTGCGGACTATGCGGCGCGAGCGGCCGGTCACCTCGGCGACCATGTCGGTGCCGAAGTGCTGTACGAGCTGGTCGAGCGCGCCCGGAACAGGGGGCAGACTCGCGAGCTTGGCGATCAGCGCATCCCGTCGCTGCACGGCGTCCCGGCTCTCGACCGGCTGGCCGTCGCGATAGACCGGACGCGATGACAGCTTGCCCTCGCTGTCGGTGAACGGCTCGTAGAGCTGCACCGGGAAGGAATGGGCAAGGTAGTCGAGGACGTACTCGCGCGGCGTGATATCGACGCGAACGTCGTTCCATTCCTCGGTTGGCAGCTCGGCGAGGCGGCGCTCCATCAGGGCCTCACCCGTCGAGACGATCTGGATCACGGAGGCATGGCCGTCTTCGAGATCGCGTTCGATCGAGCGGATCAAGGTCGGCGTCTTCATGCTGGTGAGGAGGTGCCCGAAGAAGCGCTGCTTGGCCGACTCGAACGCGCTGCGCGCGGCGGACTTTGCCTGCCGGTTCAGCGTGCCCGATCCGCCTTCGCTTCCGCCGGTGATGTTGGCGGCCTGCATGGCGGCATCGAGGTTGTTGTGAATTATCGCGAAGGCGTCCGCGTAAGCGTCGTAGATGCGGGTTTGCTCGGGCGTCAGCTCGTGCTCGACGAGTTCGTATTCGACGCCGGCGAAGCTCAGCGAACGCGATGTGTAGAGGCCGAGCGCGCGCAGATCGCGGGCGAGCACTTCCATGGCGGCGACACCGCCAGCCTCGATCGCCTCCACAAACTCGGCTCGCGTCGAGAACGGAAAGTCTTCGCCGCCCCACAGGCCGAGCCGTTGCGCATAGGCGAGGTTGTGCACCGTCGTCGCGCCGGTGGCGGAGACGTAGACGATGCGTGCATCCGGCAACGCATGCTGAAGCCGCAGTCCTGCGCGGCCCTGCTGTGAGGCCTCCTGATCGCCGCGTTCGCCTTTGGCGCCGACCGCGTTCTGCATGGCATGGGCTTCGTCGAAAATGATCACTCCGTCGAAGTCGGAGCCCAACCATTCAACGATCTGCCGCACGCGGGAAAGGCGTTCGCCACGGTCGTCGGAGCGTAGCGTGGCATAGGTGGTGAATAGGACGCCTTCCCGAAGCGTGATCGGCTTGCCTTGCGCGAATCGAGAGAGCGGCGTGATGAGCAGGCGCTCCATCCCGAGGGCTGACCAGTCGCGCTGCGCATCTTCGATCAGCTTGTCGGACTTGGAGATCCACACCGCCTTGCGGCGGCCTTGCATCCAGTTGTCCAGGATGATGCCAGCAGACTCGCGGCCTTTACCGACGCCGGTGCCGTCGCCGATCATGAAACCGCGCCGGAAGCGAGCCGCACCTTCGGCGCTCTCGGGTGCGGCGGTCACGACGTCGAGGGTATCGTCCACGGTCCAGGCGCCGGCGAGATGGTCGGCATGCGCCTGGCCTGCGTAGATAAGCGTTTCGAGCTGCGCGCCCGAAAGCAGGCTAACGATATTGGAGGGAAGCCGGGGGCGGTAGCTCGGCTTCGGCGGTGCGACCGAGGCCATGGCCGCCGACTGGACGAGTTGGGTCGGGTGATCCTGAGCGCCGGAAATCCGGATGCTCTGAAGGCCGTAGTCTTCATAGATGGCGTCGGAAAGCCGCGCGCCCCGAGCTGGTGTCCAATCCATCGTCTCATAGGCGAGGTCGACGCCCTCGGATTCGGTCACGCTCGCTTGATGTGGGCCCGAGCGTGCGGCGCGCGCGATGTAGCCGCGAACCGTGCGCGGGATCGCGGCTGCTGTGGGCGCAACAACAGCGGGATCGACCGGCAATCGCGCGGGAAGGTGTTCCGTGATCCACGCCATCAGCGTGGCGACGTCGGGGGCGACGCCGGGCGCAGTAGGGAACACGGTGGGATCGGCGGCCGGCCGCTTGTCGATGACAGTGATGCGCGTCGGGAAGGTCGTGCCGTGCTTGGCATAGACCCGTCCGTCGATGGCGGCGGAGAAGACGACACGGCCGCGCTCCTGGAGCCGGACATAGGCGTCGCGCCAAGCCGGCGCGTCGGGCGCGAAATTGGCGCCCGTGATCGCGACCAGGCGGCCGCCGTCAGCAAGCCGCGCCAGTGCCGAGCCGATATGGCGGAACGCGGCGTCGGCCATGCGTCCCTGCACGTGCGCCATCGCCGAGAACGGTGGATTCATGATGACGACGCTCGGCACGATGGCGGCGTCGAGGTGATCGTGAATCTGCGCGGCGTCGTGGCGGGTCGCGCCGATGTTCGGAAACAGCATGGCGAGAACGCTGGCGCGGGTGTCCGCGAGTTCGTTGAGCACAAGCGATCCGCCCGCGATCTCAGCGAAAATGGCGAGCAGGCCGGTGCCGGCCGAGGGCTCCAGCACGCGGTCGGTCGGCGCGATCGCGGCCGCCGTCGCGACAGCGAGGCCGAGGGGGACCGGTGTCGAGAACTGCTGATAGGCCTCGCTTTCCGCTGAGCGGCGCGTGTGCGTCGGCAGGAGCCCGACGATCTTCTCCAGCATGGGCAGCGCCTGAGCCGGAGAGCCGGACTTGCGCAAAAGCGCCTTTCCGTATTTGCGGAGAAACAGAACGGTCGCTGCCTCGCAGGCGTCGTAGGCCGTCTTCCAGTCCCAGGCGCCGGTCGTATCGGAGCCGCCGAAGGCTGGCTCCATTGCGGCGCGAAGGATCGCTGCGTCGACCTGACGACCCTGTTCGAGGTGAGGAAGAAGGAGTTGCGCGGCAGTCTGGATGCAGCGGGCGATTTCAGGAGGCGACGCAAGCGGCGACGTCGCGACCGCAGGCGCGGCCGCAATAGCGGTGGAGGGGGTCATGGCGATGAACCTCTGGGAGAGCGAAGACGGGCGAGCCGGCCGGCGCTCTCTCTGGACCGCTCCGGCTCAAACCCGTCCCGGCCAGACTCTTCCTCTCGTCACGCCGCCGCCTTCACGGCGCGCCACGCGACGCGCTCATCGCGCGTGGTGTTGGCGACACTCATCGCGCACCTCGCTTGCTGCGTCCCGGCCGAGAGCGTGTTGTCGAGCCAGGGATTGGTTGCGATCCACGCGACGGTCTTGAGACGGCCGAGGTCGCGCACATGCGCGCCGCCACCGAAGGCGTTCACGCGCGGGCGCGAACAGGTGTTCGCCCATTGGAAACCCCAGCGTCCGGAGAGGCCGAATTGCGCGGCGCAGCGGAGTACGAAGTCGATGACGGCCTGCGGATCGCCGGTCGTGTCATCGCGAATCCAGAGCTGGGTTCCGCCATGTTCGGGCTGGATGGAGGAGAACGCCTCGGAGGGTGGGTCCTCTGCGGCGTTCTCCTCCATCGTGCGATTGTAGAGATCGAGCGCACGCGCGGCGTTTTCCGGCGTGCCGACATCGAGAAGACAGGAGAAGTGCGTGAAGAAGTCGGCCATGTCGGGCTCCTGAAACGACAAAGCCCGGCGCGGCGGCTGGGCTGGTTGAGATGGAATTGCGGCTGGAGCGCTAGAGCCGGAATTCGGCGATGAGCCGCTGCGCGTTGGCGTGATGCTCCAGCATCTCGCGGTAAAAGCGCTTGCGCGCCTCCCGCTTCGCCGGATCACGCTGCGCCGATCGTGCGAGCTTTCTGCGCGCGGCGCGGATCACCGCGCGGTCGCTGGCCCAGACGATGATGTCGAGGCGGAGATAGGTGCTGTACATCTCAGCGTCCCTTCGCCTGCTTCGCTACTTGCAGGGCGGCGAGCGCCGCTCGGAATTCGGCCGCGCCGATCTCCTCCGACAAGTCGATGTTGGCTGCGACGAATAGGCAAGCGGTGTGGACGTCGTCATCCGACACAGCGTTGGGCGTGAGACCCGCGAAGTCGGGATCGGTCTCGATGATCGGGAGAATCTGGCCGCGAACGCGATCCTCCTGAAGCTGTGCGAGGACGTGACATCGCGGCGGCGACGTGATGGGCTCGTCGGGACCGCGAGCGCCGGCGAGGATTGCTTCGGCCTTCGCGACCGCCGCATTCGCGCGCGCGAGCCAGTAGGCGTCTGTCCGTCGCTCGGCGGTTTGGTCCGCAACGACGATCTTGAGGAGATCGAACAGCATCTCGAAATGCGCGGCCTTACGCGGAATGGTCTCATCGAAGTGCGATGGGATCGGGATGGTCTCACCCGAATAGGCGGCGTCGGCGCCGAGCCAGACGCCGGTGACATAGGTTTCGCCGGCGGCTCGGCGGGAGCGGCGGCGTCATAGGTGCGCTGCCGGTAGACCGGCACGCGGTAGGTCGTTTCGACGGTGTAAGCGGGCATGACAGGCTCCTGAAAAAGCGAAGCCCGGCGCGGTGGCCGGGCCGTTGGGGTTGGATGGAGAGGAGGCGGCTAGTAGCCGAATCGCCATGACGGCCAGGGCTGGCCGTCATCAGCGGCCTTGACCGCCTCCTCGAGATAGTCGGCATTCCCTTCCACGACGGTCGGGTTCTCGACGGGCGTTTCGTCCATCACCGTCACGGCGCAGACGAGGCCGTCCTCCACCTCGACATGGACGGGCAAGAGATACTGAAAGAAGACGCGGCCCGGCGTGGCCGAGCTGAGCTTGGTCATCGGAATGCTCCTTGTTGAGAAATGGCGGGGGCGACCGAAGCCGCCCCCGCCATGGTTCGCGTCACTCGGCGGCGATCATCGCCGGGTCGTCGGCGTCGGCTTCGCCGTCATCCGGTTGCGCGTCCTCATCGTCGGCGAGGAATGCGGGCAGCGCATCGTCGCCGTCGGTCTCGATCGCGTCTGCCGCGCTCGTTGCGTCGGGATCGGCGGGACGCAGCGGCTCCGGCAGCCAGCCGGTATCCGCGAGCAGGCGCTCGGCCTCCTTGGCCATGTCGGCCTTCTTGAGGTGGTCGACGAGCTGCGCCTTCTCTTCACCGAGCGCTTCTCGCACGGCTTCAACGATCCGGCTCTTCGTGACGCGGCCGAGATAATTCGCGACACTCGGGCGCCATCCAGCCTCCACCATGTCGAGGCCCGTGGCACGCGCGAGCCGTTCGGCTTCGCGCATCCGCCGGTCGAGCCCGTGCTGGGAGACGCCGTTGCCGCTATAGGGATTCGGACGCTCGTAAAGAGCGTTGATCCCGTAGCTGACGCAATGCGCGAGCAGTGCGAGACGGCTTGCATCGTCGAGCCCTGCGATCCAGTCCCACAGGCGATCGTCGTCTTCGAGCGGCATGTCCGCCTTCCAGGCCTCGACGCGCGCCTCGATCGCCTTGGCGGAGGCGCTGTCCTTCAGGTCGGTGGCCTGAACGGGGAAGTGAACCTCGCGAACGGCTGCCTCGACGGCGGAGCCGTGTGCGTTGCGCTTGAAGGCGTCGAGCACGAGCTTGTGCAGGAGTGCTGTGAGGGCGACATGCGGGTGATTGGCGACTGATTCACGCAGCGCCAGCGTGCGATGCGCGGTGAGCTCGATGACCAGGCGCTCGGGCAGCGGTTTGACGCCATCATCGTCCTCGTCATCGTCTCCCTCTGGTTCTTGTCCGCCGATCGTGATGACAGTGCGCTGAACGGACGGTGTTTCGGGAGCATCAACCCCGCCGTCCTCTCCATCGGCCTCGGCGTCGCTGCCGTCGACGGCAACAGGGGCCTCGTCCTCGGGCCGCACATAGCCACGATCAACCAGGATGTCGCCGTCGCGATCGACGCTGACGAAGATCCCAGCGCGAGCGATCTCGGCGGGATCGTAGACGATCGGGCGCTTCTCGAAGGCGTCGAGAGCCTCCTCGATCTCGCCGAGCCGCTGATCGATCTCGTCCGGCAGCTCGTCGGCGCCGTCATACTCCGCCTCGAGCCGATCGTATTCCGCGCGCAGCGTTTCACGTTCGGTCCGCTCCTCGTCGGTGAGATCGACGAAAGAGCCGGTGATCTGGCGCAAGCCGTGATCGTAGCCATACGGAAGGTCGAGGTCGATCTTGACCCACTTCCAGCCTTCGCTGGCGATCTCCTCGGCCACGGTCTTGAGCCGGTCGCCGACCAGGCGGTGCAGCAGCGACGGGTCCTGGAGCCAGCCACCGTTATCGTCCTCGAACAGGTCGCGCAGCACCGCGCCGCCGGCGGCGACATATACGTCGACGCCGACAAAGCGCGCGCGCTTGTCGGAGGCCGTGATTGTGGTCTCAGTCAGCAACTGGCGGATATGGAACGGTTGCCGGTTATACGAATGCTGCACGGCTTCCCACACCTGCTCCTGACGCTCATGATCGGGGTTGACGGTGAAGGCCATCAGCATGTCGAGCGTCATGCTCTCCTCTGCATACGCATCGCGCAGCACGGGCGAGACGGCGTTGAGGCGCAGCCGCTGCTTCACAACCTGCACGGTCGTGAGATACGCCGCGGCGATTTCTTCCTCGGTCATGCCCTTGTCGAGCATGTCCTGGAATGCGCGGAACTGGTCGAGTGGATGAAGGCCGGCGCGCAGAAGGTTCTCGGCGAGGGAGTCGTCCTCGGCGAGGATCTTCGTGTCGGACTTGCGCACGACGCAGGGGACGAGGCCGTCCTTCGGGAAGCGCTTGGCCTTCACCAAGCGCTCGATGGCGCGATAGCGGCGCCCGCCCGCCGGCACCTCGAACATACCGGTCTCGTTGCCATCCGCGTCGAGAATGGCGCGGACGTTGAGGCCCTGGACGAGGTCCTCGCGCCGGCCGATGTCGTGGACCAATTCGTCGAGCTCGGCTTCCGGCCGGGTTCGCCGGACATTGGACTCCGAGAGCACGAGCTTGTTGAAGGGAATGTCGCGCGAGCGCGAGAAGACTATCTTCTTAGCAGCCTTTGCCATGTCGGGATACTCCGCGACGGGCGCCGAGAGCCTCTCTCTCGGCTTGAAACCCGTCACGAAGCGAAGCGCCGCCCTCTTCCTCTGAGGACGGCGCCACCTTCCGGCGACCCGGAGAAGCGCAGAGCCGGAAACGCACAAACGTGCATCTCCGGCTCTGCGGATTTGAGGATCAGGCGCGTCACACGCCGTCACGGCGAGCCTGCCGTGCGCGGTAGAGAATGCGTTCGGCGGCACGGATGCTCCCAGCCTCGCGGGCGGCTTCCGCCCAGACCGAGATCGGGAAATCGCCGGTGAAGAGGATGTCGCGCTCGATGCCCATACCGAACGGCAGGGTGATCGAGGCGAGTTCCTCGAGCGAGAAGCTGCCGAGTTCGGGACAGCCGAGGTCGGCGACGCCGAAGAGCGTGTCGCCATCATCGTCGAGCTCGGTCGCGAGCCAGACGCCTTCGCCCAGGGGGTTGAAGAATTTGACGACGGGCACATGGTCGGCGCCGCGTTCGCGGCCATTGGCGAGCAAGCGCTCGCGCAGGTCAGGGGTCAGGAGGATCATGCCGCCCTCCTGTCGACGTCGGTCTCGTCGCACTCGGGACTGCTGGCGGTGTCCGGCAGGAAGTTGAGCAGCCAATCCGCAGCCTTGCTGGCGTGAGAGGCAGCACGAACGATGGCGCGATTATCCTCGCGCAGCACGTCGAGCCACGAGGCGATGTAGTCGGTATGGCGAACGGTCGGGACGATGCCGAGGGAGGCGCAGCAGAACGCCGCGTTCATCTCGGCGACCAGTTCCTCGAACGCATACTTCTTCGATCCGAAGGACCCCGAGAAATCGCGGCCGAGCCGCGACGCATGGCCCGTCGCGTGACCAAGTTCATGCAGGGCCGTGCGGTGCCAGTTGATGGTCTCGAAATAGGCCTGTGGAGGTGGCACCTGCACATAGTCGTGCGCCGGCATGTAGAAGGCACGGTTCCCGCCGATCCGAACATCGATGCCAGTCGCTTTGATCAGCGCCTCGACGGTGGGCTCGATCAGCCCCGGTTCGGGTGCAGGCGGAGCGACGGCGAGACCCTCGGGGAGATCCTCGCACTGCGCCACGTTGAAGACCGTGAAGCGCTTCAGGAATGGTATCGCCTGCGCCTCGTCGCCGGTTTCCCGCGCCCGCTTCTTCTCGTCGTCGGGAATGAACCGATCGGCATAGACGACGGTCGTACCGTGCTCGCCCTTGCGGACATGACCGCCGAGCGACAGCGCCTGGCGGAACGTGAGCCAGCTCTGGACGGGGAAACCGTGCTCGATGACGGCGCCCCAGAGGATCAGCACATTGATCCCCGAATACTGTCGGCCGGTAGCCGCGTTCGCTGGCATTGCCAGCGGCGCCTTCGCCGCCGCCGAGCCCCACGGCTGCACCCAGGGAACGCGGCCGGCTTCGAGCTCGGCGATGATCTTGTTGGTAATGTCGTCGTAAAGGCTCGTCCGGTCGGCGCCGGAGCGGGCGTTGCGGTCATGTCTGGACATCGCGGTTCTCCGCGACGGGTGCCGGAGGCCTCTCCTCCAGCCCTCAACCCGTCACGGAAAGCCCGATCCGCACTCTCACTCTAAAGGGGGCGTTGCGGGGGGCTCCCCGCAGAAGGGGTCGGCCGAGACCTTGGCTCGGCCGCAGGGGAAGGCCTTCCCCTCCATTATTTAAGATGATCGGAATTGTCGTAGTAGGACTGCGACAACGTTGACTAATGCAAATTTCGTGTCGTCGCCGGTCGTTCCAAGCGCAGTCTGCTAGACGATTGAGCGCGATAGCTGCCTTCCACCGAGCATAGCGTCAAATCACTTGGCGGCGTTTGACGCTGATAAGGATGCGAAATCGAGAGCAACTGGCTCAAGCCTGATTTGTAGATCGGCCAGATCACTGACGCCCATGCCAGAGCCGACCAGAGCCTGAAGGTACTCTAGCAGGTCGTCCTGCCTTGGTTGGCCGAAGGCCAGGCGATAGACAGTGAGACTCCGCTTGAGCCACGCGAGACGTGTTACTTCGCGACTGAATGGCAGTATCGGGACGCGGCGTTCGACCCGCACGGACCCCTCGTAGATCCAATAGGGAATGAGGTCCGTGCCGCTGGCCGCTTCCGATCGTGCTTGTTCGAACATGAGCGCCCAAGGATCATCCGTAACTCGACCGCTACCCTGGATAACCGAAGACTGGCGGTTCGCGAGGTTCAGGCGGACCGCGTGTCCCTTGAAACGATGAACACGCCCCTCGCGCTGTTCGAGGTCGACCGGATTGCCGGGAAGATTCCAGTGGTAGACGCGATAACAATAAGGATGGAAGTCGAGCCCTTCCTGACCAATGGAGGTGGTGGCAAGGACGAAAGGCCGGAAAGGGGAGTTGAAGGCGTCCCTCACGCCACCAAGCCGTGCGACGGTGCCTTCTTCATCGCGGTAGTCCGCGAGGCGCATCGCAAAGCGGCCGCGCATCTGGAACTTGCCAATCGTGATGGCATCGCCGCTCACCTGTGGATCGTCGACATCAATTTGCGATGGCCGGATGGACAAAGCAGTCGCCATCGCGCGTGCAACACCTGCAGCCCGTTCTTCCGGCGTCGAAGCGCTCAAGCCTTCGGCATCGACGAGGTAGTGCGCGTATTCATCGAGCACGGCCTGAAGATTGTTATCCGCGCTGTAGGTAAGAACGCGGTGCCAATACCGGTCCTCAGCGCCGCGCCGAAGCAGGGCGACTGCATCGTGCTGGTTGAAGAGCGCGCGAAAGGCCCAGGCAACTTTGGCAGCCGCGCTGAGCAATCCTGGATCATCCCATGCTAGCTGCGGAGCGATCCGGCGCAAGGCACGCAGCGCGCATACGGCCGGACTGCCGAGCGCGATGTCCACAAGCAGATCACACAGACCGTCCGACACCGTACTGAAGGCGCGTTTCTCGGCCGTGCTGGACAGTTCAGCGACGTGGTCGAGAAAGCCATCCTCACTGGCCAAGGCTCTCAGGCCTTCGGGGGCCGAGAGCCAGGTATTGGCACGCGAACCAGCGAGGGCGTCGATCATCGTAGGCGCGGCCCATTCGGCGAGATCGGCTCCGCCCTCGCTGCCGGCGGCGCGCCGCAACGTGTCGACGGCAGGCCGGAGGCGCTCGGCGAGAGCGTCACGCATCGCTGCCTGCGACAGCACTTGCTCGTGCTCGGCGAAGACAGAAAGCGGGTCGGCGATTTCGGCTAGCGTCGGGGACGGGTAAATCAGCAGGAGTGCGCGAAGACCCGCCAATCGGCCCTGGTCTTGCCGAAACTGCAAAGGACGGAGGCGATGCTGCTCGAAGTAGCGCCGCCCGGACTCGCCGACGCCCATGCGCCGCTCAGCCTCATAGGACAAGAGGGCGGCGATGGCGTCAGGCACCATGGACCAGGAAGAGAAGATGAGCGCTTTGGTTGGGGGCGGTTCCGACCTCTGCGCTCCGTAGTAGGGCATCGCCGCGGGAATCCAGAGACTCTGTTCGAGGCTGGCGCCGAATATGTCATCCATGATCGCCCGCATCCGCCCGTTGGCCGGGTCCAACGCGGCATAGGAGTCCAGCGCCGCGCGATCGAGCATTGCGGGCTGGGCGGCGAGCAGGGCATCGCGGATTGCGGCGGAGGGAGCGTCCATCTGCGCCTCAAGGAGGCGCTTCAGGCTGTAATGGCGCATGAAGTTGAGAAGATAGGGCGCCGACTTCCAATACTCGACGATTTCCGGCGCATCGAGGGCGCGTGCTACATTGGCAACAGCGGCGGCTTGCGCGAGGTCGGCCGGCGCCACGGAAACGGTGATGGAAGGCTCACCCATCATGGAGTCGCGTTCCGTGGTGCTGGCGACGCGCTCCGTGCGCGCCATCACCCGGCGCAAGCGTTGCTCAATCGTCTGTCGGGCCGCGACCGCGGCCGCGTGCGACGCGGGCAAGCCGTGCAGGAATCCCCGGAAGGCGCGCATCTCGTTCGCCAAAGTAGCAGCGACTTGCGGTCCCCTGTCGCGGCCATATAGGAAGCTTAAGGTCTCGAGGAAATCTTCATAGTGATCGCCTTCGTCGGCTTCGTCGCCGTTGAGGGTCAGCATGCGGTAGGGCGTGGCGGACAGGAGCAGCGTTCGCGCGGCATGGCCGTCGCTGCCGGTGTAGTCGAACAGCTCCCGGGCTAGAATCGCGGCATCGCTGTCGCCGTGCAGGAGATCTCGGAAGCGCTGGAACTCATCCATGATGATCAGGTCGGGCTGAAGCGCATCGACGCAAGCATGCGAGAGTTTTGCACGAAGCCTCGCAACGAGGCTGTTGCGCGGCTGCGTCATGTCCGCGGGATAGACCTCCCGACGCCGCGGGAACATCTCGCAGACCCGCTCCAGCTCCTGAAACAGTTCGTCGTCAGTCTGTACCTCACGGCGAAAGCGCTCGATGATGCGGGTGTCGACGCCTTTCAGATCGAGGCTGTCGACGGCGCGATTCCAGCCGTCAGCGCCGGCGGTGACCTGCAACAGGTTGTGAAGCCCGCGAGGGTGCGAGACGAGATCGTGCAACAGGTGCTCCAATAACGCTCGTTCCTGCGTGACGCCGGTGGCTGAACGGAGATCGAAAGTCGTGCCTGGCGTTAGGCTGATGAAGTTGACCTTGTTGGCGTCGAGTCCTTCCTGGTCGCGCAGCTGTAGCGGGATGAGCGTCATTCGGGTCGGCAACGCCAATTCGCGGCGGCCGAGGACATTCAGCCGGTTGAGATTCTGGGCGGCGATCGCCTGGTTGGAGCAGATATAGAGGATATCGATCCGTGCCGTCGTATCCCACAGGCGCTCTATCATTCGGGCGATGACGCCGCGGGCGACCATCGTCTTGCCGAGCCCGACCTCGTCGGCGACGAGGAACTGCCGCACGGGATCATCCGAGCCATAGAGCCGCTCGAAAACGTAGTCGACGGTGCGGCGCTGAAAGACTTTCAGCGGCGCCAGGGCCGGCGCGGCGCGGAAGCGTTCACCCGCCACGAGCGGACTCCCATGCTTCGAGGGAAATCCGGAACGTCTCCCACAAGGCCCGAAATTCAGGGGGAACGGGATCTGTCTCACCGGCCTCGGTAGCCTCCAACCGGGTGATCAGCCGTTCGATCGCACGCAGCTGGTCGCCACCCCGACAAAAGGCGCGCACCATCTCTTCGAGAAGCGGGGCATCGTCATCACCCATCCGCCATGCGCCAGTGCCGGAGCCGTTCTGCGCGGCGAGGGCGGCAGCGAACGGATCGCCGAGCTCGGAGAGCAGAAGCCGGAGATACCGGAAGAAGGCGTCCTTGCTATCGATGACCCAGCGCAGGATGGCGGCGTGCCGTTCCGACGGCAGACCCTCAAGGAGGAGTCCGGTGCTGAAAAGGAGAGAGAGGTCGCTATCCTGATCGCTCACATGACAGGCGAGAAACCGTATCAGATCGAGAAGCGGCATCGCGCCAAGATCGACCGGCTGACCGAGCCGCAATCCTTCGAGCGCGTCATGAGCGTGACCTTCGCCGCGCGTGATGGGCCAGATGCGCAAAGCCCTGACGCCCGTCAGAGAGAGTGCTGCAGGCGGTGTGAGCCACATGCGCCAGAGCGTCTGGCCACCGTCCACCGATAGCTCACGCTCGCAGCGAAGTTTCAAGCCGCATCGACAAAGTTCACGCCGCGCGGCATCGAGCCGCGCTTCTGCGGCGCGCCGAGCCACATCTATGGCTGCGAGCTCATCGAGCACGAACGGGCGGGTGAGCCGGCCGAATCCTTTCTCGCCCAAGATCTCTTCGACGCTGCCGACACGCGAACGCTTGCCGGTCAAGGTAGCAAAGATCTCTACGTTGCTGCCTGACAGGAAGGCGGGTTGCGTGGCGTTGCCAGAACCGACTGTGATTGCCGTGTCCCACCCTCGCTCCGCGATGTACGCCTTGGCATGCAGACCTTGCAGGGCCGTTGGCTCCATTTCCTCGCCGTCTTCCGTGGCCGCCATCTCGTCCAGGACGGCCACGCGGCTGAACCGGTCGAGTGTCGTGGCGGGCATGAGGGCGAGCTCGTCCGAGCGGCCAATGAGGATAGGCCGGTTGGCGCCAGCCAAATCCGCGAGCATGGAGAGCGCTTTGTCGTCGCAGAAGGGCGAGATCACGCCGAGCCGAACGCAGGGGTCTGGGCGCCATGGCTTGCCGCCCAAGCCGTTCACCGCGAACGAAATGTCCTCGAAGGGATCGGGCAGGCTCCAATCGGTGCGTCGTACGTCTTCGGCAAACTCTTCTGCGAGCGCGCGGGCGCCATCCGGCAAGCCTGCCGTCGCCAGATCGGGGAGGCGGCGCATGAATTCGACCAGGGGCCGATTGAGAGCCTGCGGGCGCTTAGCGACCACCCCATCGAGCGTCAAGGCGATGTCCCAAGAGCGATCGCGTGTGAGATTGCGTGACAGCACGAGCAGGCGCAGGCGGACGGGTTCATCGGCGCGTACAGGCTTGAAGCGCAGCGCCCACATCTTGGGATGAAAGGCCCCGTTGTTGGGCGCCGCGACCTCCACGATGATCCGTTCGAGCAGAGAGCAGAGGCGGGAGTGCGGGCGCGCATGCGCCTGGATGTGTCCAGCGTCGGTGAAGACGAGCAGGCGGCCGGCGATCCGCTCGGCGCCTTCGAGCAATGCCAACGGATGGGTCAGAATGTCGTCGCGGTTCTCCGCGGCGAACAGCGCGAGGCTGACCGGCACGGCGAGCGCCGTTTCGAAGTCGAGAGAGAAAGTCGTGGCGATCGCCGCGTCGAAGACATAGCCGGCTGGTGGCTGAAGATTGGCGCCATAGAGCGTTCGCTGTTCGGGATCGAGACTGCGCCTATTCAGCATGGGCCAGGTCTCTGAGATGTGATTTCGCCTGGCTCCAGCGGAAGCCGAGGCGGGCGACGCCCGAGGCCCCCGACCAACGATCGCGCACGGCATGATTGGTGAAGCGTGATTGAGTGGTTTTCAGGCGCCGCTCCCGCTCTTCCACGAGCTGCCGCCCCGCGGGAGCCGAAGCGATCTGTCCTGCGCCATCGGCGACAAGCTCGAGCCACTGCATGACGAAGCGTTTGGCTGCAGGCCGGATGCTATGGGCAGGATGCTCGACAGCGTTCCAGAAATCATCGAGCGACCAGCCGCTCAGGGCCGGCCGATCAAGCTCGGCCGTCCAGCTCGCGATACGCTTGCGGTAGTCCGCGGCCCAATCGTCCCGCCCGCGTAATTCGCTGAGGGCGAGATTGTAGAGGAGCGTGGCACCGTGCATGACTTCGGAGAAGATTTCGCCGTGACGGATGAGCCGGCGCGCCGGCGCCGGAAACGCTGCGAAATGCGGATGCGTCCAGATGTAGTCACACTCCGCATCGATACCCTCGCGCGCCAAGAACGTCAGGAGCGTCGCGGGCTGGCTGGCGATCAGGCGGTCGATGATGAACTGCGCCTCATCGATCGTCAGGGCAAAGGCGGTCTGGTCGAGCAGATCCTTGGGCGCTGCCGGCAAGCTCCGAGTC
Source organism: Rhodoplanes elegans (assembly GCF_016653355.1). Lineage (GTDB taxonomy): Bacteria > Pseudomonadota > Alphaproteobacteria > Rhizobiales > Xanthobacteraceae > Rhodoplanes > Rhodoplanes elegans. The sequence goes on from NZ_NHSK01000116.1 coordinate 16,129, forward strand.
CAGATGGCTCGCGCTGCCGGACTCGCTGCGGTGTCCTCGCCATCTGATGGTCGCTGCCATCGCTTGAACCCACGCAGCGAGACGAACAGGCTGTCGGTTGAACCGGGAAAGAGCCGGATGCCCCAGGCGCCGAGACCTGCCCAGTACACTGAACTGGGCAGGCGCTGCAGACGGGGACCGGCGTCGCGCCCGATGATCCCGTTTGTCTCCCCGCCACGCTTCAGCGCGTCGGCGAGCCGGATTTCGAGCGCGCGGGCCTCGGCTCGCAGCTGGTTTTCCGGAACATCGCGACCTTCCAGCATGCGGAACACCCAGGGGATGAAGAGCATGTAGCGCAGACGGGTCTGAATCGTGCTCGTTCCGGGAAAGAGGTGATCTGCGATTGAATCGCGGATGGCGCCCAGGCCCAGCTCGTCGCGGCTTTCGCGCTCCTGGAAGAGCGCCATGATGCGCTGTGCGCGCTGGCGCTCGGCCTCGTCGAAATCAATCCAGGCGAGCGATGACATGCGTTCGTCCGTTTAGCGTTCTCGGGGCAGGGGCCGTCATGGCAGGGCCTGACGGCTGGCGATCGCCGCGGCGTCCATGAGAAAAGGCGCGAGATCGTCTACGACCACGGCAAGCTGTCGCGGAGCGTGGTCGATATCGGCAATGAAGGCTGCCCATTGCCGCTGCTTCAGCGGATCTTCCGCAAAATCCGCTGTGAGCGCGTCTGGCCGATCAGTCGGAAGCGCGGTCTGCCGGCGCGCGAATGTCGCCGCAACGGCCCGCGCCAGCCGGTCCGGCGCGAAGGCAAATGTCTTGGTCAGGATCCAGATGTCATAGAAGTCTTTCATCCGGCTGTTGGCGCGGCCGAGCGCGACCATGGCCTGGAATTTCTCGGCGATGACCGTCTCGGGGGCGTAAGCGCGCAGCCTCGGCGCCGGGAGGTCGAGCAGCACGGGATAGTTGATCGTCTCAAGGCCTGGCTCCACGGAATCGCCGAAGCCGATATCGACGACAACTGCAATGCGCGCGCCGGAGAGCGACGCCGCGCCGCGCAGACGGATGCCGCCATACTCCAACTCCTCGCGGATGAGCCCGACCTGCAGCGCGTCGATGTCAAAAGCGACGCCATCGTCTTCGGCGATCGCCAGCACTTCGCGAAAAATGCCGAGAATGCGCTGCTCGCTGGCATCGCCAAATCCCAACAGATCGAGATCGCGCGTGCCGCGGGCTGTCTCCGGCAGCCAGGTGGTAAGCAGCATAGCGCCCTTCAGGACAAAGCGGTCCGCATGCGGCGAGCGGCTGAGCCGATAGAGCAGGCGCTCGTGAACGAAGCGCGTCAGCAGGACGTCGAACGGCTGATTGGTCTGCCGCGCGAGATTGAGCAGGCGCGCCCGCACGGATGCAGCGATGTCCGTTGGCGGCTTAGCCATCTGCGGTGAACGCTTCGAGGTAGGGGCGAAGCGTGTTCCAGACGCCGCTGCGCATCGCGCATGCTGAGATTTCAGATGGAGTGGCTTTGCGCTGGCGCAGCGCCTCCTTCAGCGCGGGAACGGCGACGTCGATCCCAACGGAACGGCGGTGGCGGAAAGCGTCGGCGATCGTCTTCGCCACGCCGAAAATCGGGACCGAGACACCTTCGACGTCATGCGTCTCCACGCCGTCGCGGAGAAACTTGTCGGCGAAGCGGACAATGCGCAGCGGCGGATAGTCGATCTGGGGCTTCCAGTCCTTCGGACCGATGGCGATCCAAACCCGTCGCGGCATCTGGTCGGTGATACCGTGGAAAGCGAGGGCCGAGACGAGGCAGACGACGCCCTTGGGCACGCGCTTGGCGGCCTCGGCGAGGCTGTGATTTCCTTCGGGGGCGGCGTCCGCGAGCTGATAGAGTCCGCGGCCAAGTCTGGTGACGAAGCCCTCTCGCTCCAGCCGGGAGACGGTGGCCGCTGTGATGCCGGCACGGCGGATTTCAGCCAGGCGGGCAATGCCGCGCTCACGTAGGAATGCAGCGAGCTGTTCCCGCTGGGGGCGGGGCTCTGCTGATACAGTTCCTCGGGTCACTTGAGCTTTCATCCGAGGAAATGTATCATGCCCTCGGCGTGTTGCCAAAGGGGGCTATTCGCTTCATCCGCAGGGGACCTTTCCAACCGGCTGTCTGCGGCCGGGAGGCGATCATGTCGACCAATATATAAGGGCGCCAGCGCAATGTGGCCCGACAATGAGACTGAACGAGACTTCCTGAACTTTTCCGGCGTGTCGGACACGGTCGCCGAAATCGTTGTGCAGGCGCGCGGCCGACCGATCTCGATCGGCGTTTCCGGCGCTTGGGGCATCGGCAAATCGTCGATGATCAAGTTGATCCAGGCGTCTCTAGCCAAACGTCCCCGGCAAGAAGGAGAGCGCGAGTTTGTTTTCGTCGAGTTCAACGCATGGCTCTATCAGGGCTACGACGATGCACGTGCCGCCCTGATGGACGTGATCGCGACCAAGCTCGAGGCAGAAGCAAAGGCACGCGAAAAGGGCCTCGACAAGGCAAAGGCGCTCCTGAAGCGCGTCAACTGGCTGCGAGCGGCGAAATTGGTCGCGGGCTCGGCCGTCGCGATGTCGTTTGGGCTCCCGCCAACGGGCCTGATCGGCGAAATCTGGGGCCTCGGCCAGCGTGCGCTCACCAGCGGCGTCGATGGCAAGCTGTTGGATGAGGCAAAAGGGAAAGCCGGCGAGGTCGCAGAAGCTGCGGGCGGGCTCCTCAAGCCCAAGGAGGAGACTTCGCCGCCCAAGGAAATCCAGGCGCTTCGCGACACGTTCGAAGAGACCTTGGATGAGCTGGGTGTGACCTTGGTGGTGCTGATCGACGATCTCGACCGGTGCCTGCCCGAGACCACGATCTCCACATTGGAAGCGATTCGGCTGTTCCTCTTCCTGAAGAACACGGCCTTCGTGATCGCCGCCGACAACGACATGATCAAGCATGCAGTGCGCCGGCATTTCGAAGGCGTGCCGGACGACCTCCTCGTCACCAACTATTTCGACAAGCTGATCCAGGTGCCGATCCGTGTGCCGCCGCTCGGCACTCAGGAGGTCCGCGCCTATATGATGCTGCTGTTCGTAGAGAACAGCGAGCTGGATGTCGAACCCCAGGAGAAGATCCGAGCCGGAGTTTGCGCACAACTGCGCCAGACCTGGCAGGGTAAACGTGTGGACCGGGCCTTCGTCCAATCGCTGCACGCGCCGCTGCCTGCCGAGCTTATAGGCAAATTCGATACGGCGGATCGCCTTGCGCCTCTGATGACGACCGCGTCCGGGATCGCAGGCAACCCCCGGCTCATTAAGCGGTTTCTCAACGCGCTCGCCATCCGGATGACGATCTCGAACGCCCAAGGGGTCGGTGTCGACGAGGCGGTGCTCGCCAAGCTGTTGCTCTTCGAACGGCTGGGCAATCCCAAGGCTTATGCCGAGCTGATCGCCAAGGTGAGCGCCAGCGACAACGGCAAGCCAACGTTTCTGGCCGATTGGGAAGAATGTGCGGTTGCGGGACGGGATTTGGAAGCGCCGGCGCCGTGGGACGAGCCTTTTGTGAAGGAATGGCTGACCTTGCCGCCCGCGCTGGCCGATACCGACTTGCGTGGCGCGCTCTATGTCAGCCGAGAGCACGCACCACTCATCACACCAGAGGACCGGCTCTCTTCCGAAGCGGCGGAGCTTCTGGCCGCTTTGCTCCAGCATCCGGACATGGCGGCGACGTTGAAGCCCCGCTTACTGCGAGTGCCGCGGGCCGAGACGACGGTGATGATGGACCGGCTTCTCGACAAGGCTCGTCAAGAGCAGGAGTGGGGTGTCCCGCCGATCCTGGAAGCGTGTCTGGTACTCGCCGAAGCCGATCCTCCGCAAGGCGCACGGTTGGCGGCATTCCTGGGCGAGCGACCGGCAGCACAAATACGGCCGAACATCGTTCCGAAGATCGGCGACCAGCCCTGGTCGCAGAGCGTGTTCGACGTCTGGGACCGTGGGCAGGTGTCCCGGCCGGTGAAGGCCGCCATCAAGAGGCAGAGAGAGAATGGGAACGTCGCAGTCTAGCGGGGGCCCCGGTGGCGGCGTCCCGATGGTGCCCTCCTGGACTCCGGATCCGCCTGCCGCCGATCCGCCTGCGGCAGCGCCTCCGGCGGACGGTGATGAGGGCGCGCCTGGCGACGCAGACGGAAGTGCGCCCACTGCGCCAACGCCACCGCCGGCCCCGCGCGTCGTTCCGATTGCGCCGCCCGCCCGGTTCGCAGGCACGCGCCGCAGCATCGGTGACTTTGCCCGTACCGGTGACGAGCGCGATATGCGCCGCAGTCTCGGTCACTATGTGCGGACCGGATACGGCGGCTCAAGCGTCACGACGCAGCGGTTCGGCAGTACAGCCGCGACGGCGGGCGCTTTGGGCGGCGCGTTGGCCGGTGTGGCATCAGGCCAACCGGCGGCGCCCGGCAGCCCGCTCGATCCGGCGTTGCTGGCGGGGCGCTCGGTGAACGAGGTCATGGATGCGGTTGTCGAGGCGGTCCGCCCGGTGGACGGAACGCAAGACGCGGAAGCTGAGCGGGCCGCGATCCGCGATGCCTTGTCCGAGTTGCTGACACGCTTCCCTGAAGCCGACCTCTTAAACCTCGATCTCGACCAGCGTGGATTCGCCATCGAGCGGTTCACGGCCATCGATGTGTTTCGCCGGTTCGAGCTGGATGTGGGAAAGGCGATTGTCGAAAAAGCCCCGAGCGCGGCGGCGGCCCTCGCACGATTGAAGCAGGTGCGTGACTACGTCAAACAAACCGTGGCGGCATCGTTTCGCAAGTTGCGTGAGGCAGGCCGCACGTTGACCGCAGGGCGGATCGGCCAGGTCGTGCGGGATGCGCTTAAAGACACCTTCGACGTGTTCGAAGGATACGCGGAATGAGACTCGTCTGCGGCCCGGACATGGGTGCATTTTCGCAGGCGGACGATGCCTTGCGTGTCGTTCTATACGGCCAGGCAGGATCGGCGGAGCGTGGGAGCGCCGGCGACGCGGTGAAATCAGAAATCCAGCGGCGCCACCTCGTGCCGGCTGCCAGAGCTTGGGACCTGCTGTCGATCGCACTCTCAGTGGTGACCGCGGATTTTGCGGGTTTGCGGGACCATAGCCCAGACGGCTGGACACGAGAATTCGAGATCGACATCGCGGTTGCGGACCCCGCTTTCTGGACCAGCCAAGCGACGGCACTTTCGGAAGCACTTGGCTTCTTGACCACCGACCGCTGGATGCTGCGGTTTCAGGAGAGCGGGCTGCTGCCAGCGCCGCCGCGCAATCCTGTCTATCCCGCCGAAGACTGTGTTGCGCTCCTATCCGGCGGGCTCGATAGCCTCATTGGCGCAATCGATTTGGTTGCTGCCGGCCGAAAGCCGTTCGTGGTGAGCCAGACCGTCCGCGGCGACGCCGACAAGCAGGTTGATTTCGCGAGCCGCATTGGCGGCGGACTCAATCATCTTCAGCTCAATCACAATGCTCATTCACCAGGTATCCAGGAATCATCGCAACGGGCTCGGTCACTGGTTTTCATCGCATTCGGTGTGGCAGCGGCGACCAGCTTGCAGCGGCACCATCAAGGACACTCAGTGCCGCTCTATGTGTGCGAAAATGGCTTTATTGCTATCAACCCGCCGCTGACGGGCGGGCGTCTCGGGAGCTTGAGCACTCGGACAGCACATCCGGAATACCTGACCCGTTTGCAGCATATCCTTGATGCGGCAGACCTACGCATCCGTATCGAAAATCCTTACGCCGCAAAGACAAAAGGGGAGATGCTCCGGGGCTGCGCAGATCAGGATCTGCTCAAGGCCGAAGCAGTTCGTTCGACGAGCTGCGGCAGATTCCAGCGCTTCAACTATCATCAATGTGGTCGGTGTGTACCCTGCCAAGTCCGGCGAGCCGCTTTCATGGTCTGGGGCGGCGTACCGGACACGACCGGCTACGTCTATGAGGCGCTCGGGAAAAACGACGACGATCACGCCGGTTTCGATGATGTGCGGTCCGTTGCCATGGCGCTCGCGGCCGCCGCCGCCGATGGCCTCGATGCTTGGCTGGGGAATTCGCTCGGTTCGCCTATGATTTCAGATCGTGCAGCGCTTCGGGCAATGGTGGAGCGCGGCTTGGCTGAACTGGCATGTTTGCACCAGGCATGCGCCGTCACATGATCGATTTTCACTGCCATCTTGATCTCTACCCGGATCCTCACGCGGTCGTACGGGAGTGCGTGGCGCGCGGCGTCTACGTCTTGTCTGTGACCACGACTCCGTCGGCATGGGCCGGCACCGCGGCGCTGGCACACGATGCGCCGCGGATTCGAACGGCGCTTGGTCTCCACCCGCAGATTGTCCATGAGCGCAAAGCCGAATTGCCGTTGTTTGAGCGGCTGCTTCCAGAAGTTCGCTATGTCGGGGAGACGGGTCTCGATGGCGGCCCCGAATACAAGCGCCATTGGCATGATCAAGTCTCGGCGTTCACACGCATCCTGGAGCTTTGTGAGAAGGCCGGAGGACGGGTTCTCACAGTTCACAGCCGCCGAGCCGCGCGCGCAGTCCTGGACACGCTCGCGGCGCATCCTGGCGCCGGTCTTCCGATCCTGCATTGGTTCTCCGGAACACCACGGGAGCTGAAGCAGGCCGTAGACCTCGGCTGCTGGTTCAGTATCGGCCCCGCCATGCTTGCTGGTGACAAGGGGCGAGCGTTGGCGGCCAGAATGCCACGAGATCGCGTCCTCACGGAGACAGACGGTCCGTTCGCGCAGCTCGACGGACGCGCGGCGTTGCCGTGGGATGCGGAGCAGGCAATCATATCGTTGGCGGAAGTGTGGGATCAACCAGTCTCGGAGGTAAGAGCTCGGATCAGCGACAACCTTCGGCATCTCGCGGAGGCGACATGAGGTCTGACGCGAAGGCTGCCCCAGTGCATTCGCTTTGTCCGCCGCGGCATGCAGCTTTGCGCTGTGTCGATCTGGCGGCCACTCGCCATCTGACGACTGGTCTGCCTCAATGCGTTCCCGTTCTCGATCATGTCCTAGCGGCGCTGAATGAGCAAACTGGGATCCCCGAAATCAAATCGGGGGTCTCAAGATGAGAATCTCTCGCATAAGAATAATCAACTTCGCCAACTTTTCAGATCTCGACGTGCAGACAGGCGACAGTATCGTCGTCGTTGGCGAAAACAAAGTCGGCAAGAGCAACTTCATCCGAGCGCTTCAACTGATCTTGGACCCAGGTCTGTCTGAGCGAGACCGCCAGCTCGGCCTTGAAAATTTCTGGGATGGCCTCGGCGAGGACAAAATCGGTGAGACGATCGAAGTCGCGATCGAGCTGACCGACTTCACCGACGATCCACGATTGATGGCCCATCTGAACGACTGTGTGGTGGATCCCGGGCCGCCGATGGTGGCGCGCCTGACATATCGCTTCCAGCCAAAGGCCAATCTCGGCCGCGATCCTGAAACTCTCACGGACTATGAGTATATCGTCTTTGGCGGGGACGATCCCGAAATGGCGATCGGCGCTTCCTTACGGCGCATGTTGCCGCTGGACGTCCAGATAGCATTGCGTGATGCCGAGAAGGACCTGTCGAGCTGGCGAAACTCGCCGCTCAGGCCGCTGATCGAACAGTTGGCGACATCGTTAGATGAAGACGCGCGCGAGGAGATCCAGGAGCAGGTAAACGAGGCCCAAACCGAGCTCGCCGGCCACGCTGAGGTGGTTGCGACCGCGGAGCGGATCAGCGAGCGCTTAGTTGCAATTGCCGGCGAACAGCATGCGGTCCCAGTGACTCTTGGTCTCGCTCCGACTCGGGTAGACGCGCTACTACGCAGTCTGCGACTGCTGATCGACAGTGGTACGCGAGGTATCGCAGAAGCAAGCCTAGGAACCGCCAATCTAATCTTCCTGGCATTGAAGAGCCTTGAGCTGGACCGGCTTGTGACCGACGGCGAGCGTGACCACACGTTTTTCGTGGTCGAAGAGCCTGAAGCGCATCTTCACCCGCATGTGCAGCGGCTCGTCTATCGCTACTTTCTCGGGAGCGTCGATGATGGCGAGGAGGTCACGTCGCCCCTCACGACGATCCTGACCACGCATTCGCCGCACATTGCGAGCGTTACGCCGATCCGCTCGATCGTTCTTCTTCGTTATGACGCAGAACAGGAGGCGACGGCGGCGGTCTCGACCGCGACCGCTCCGCTCACAGAGCGCGACGAGGCGGACCTCCAGCGCTACATTGATGTGACCCGGGGCGAAATCTTCTTTGCCCGCGGTGTGATTTTGGTCGAAGGCGATGCCGAGCGGTTCCTTGTTCCGGCTTTTGCGGAGGCCCTCGAAATCCCGCTCGACACGCTGGGCATCACTGTTTGCTCGGTCAGCGGCACGAATTTCACGCCCTACGTGAAGCTTCTCGGACCACAGGGGCTAAACATCCCGCATGTCATTCTGACCGACCGCGACCCGATCGGCGACGGCCATCCACGCGTGAGACGCCGGCTGATAAATCTGCTGGAGTTGCTGGAGGAAGGCGTGAACTACCGACGCCTCGACGCGGATGCGGTGATCGCCCGAGCAGAGCCCTTCGGCTACTTTGTCAACGGCAATACACTTGAGCCCGAGCTGTTTACCGGAGGGCTGGCTGAGGAAATGAAGACCATTATCGAGGAGGAACTGCCGATCGGCGACGACACGCGCGAGGCATTGCAGGAATGGGTGGACGATCCTAACACGCTCGATGAGGACCGTTTGATCGTGCTCATCGAACGGGTAGGCAAGGGCCGCTTCGCCCAGGCGCTCGCCCCGCATGTTTCCGACGACACATGCCCGGACTACATCCGTCAGGCGCTGGAGCGCATCCGCGATGCCGTTACGTAGCATCAGCGCGGCTTATCTAGCTCAGGCAGGCGAACTCGCTGGCAATCCGGGTCAGCAGGCGGCCTATGACTCGACGGGCCACTGCATCGTGCTGGCGGGCCCCGGCAGCGGCAAAACCAAAACGTTGGTGCTCAAGCTCGCCCGGATCATGGCCGAGGATGTGCGTGCACCACGTGGAGCCGCCTGTATCACTTATAGTCAAGAATGTGCGCGCGAGCTCACGAGGCGGCTCGAGCGGTTGGGCTTGCGTGAAGCGCCCAATCTCTTCATTGGCACCGTCCACGGCTTCTGTCTTAGACATCTTCTCATGCCTTATGGCCGGCTTGCTGATCTGCGGGTGCCGCTTCCTCTCACGGTGGCCACTCAGCGACAGAGCGACCAACTGCTGAAGAGAGTTGGCGATCGGCTCTTCGGGGTAGGGCATCCCAACAAGCCGATAGATCTAGGGCGGCATCGTCGGTCGGTTCTCGATCGCGGGAGCGTCGCCTGGCGCGAAGAAGAGGAACTCGCGGCGTGGGCTGAAGGCTATGAGACGGAACTGCGTCGGGCGGGGTTGGTCGACTTCGACGATCTCGTGATCTTCGGGCAGCGGCTGGTGTCGGAGCATGACTGGGTGTTGCCGCTGCTTCAAGCAAAGTTTCCAGTCTTAGCAGTCGATGAGTACCAGGATCTGGGCGTTGCGCTGCACCGTATCGTGAAGCGCGTGGCATTCGATGGCGGCATCCGCCTGTTCGCCGTCGGCGATCCGGATCAGTCGATCTATGGATTCACCGGCGCGGACGGAGCGTTACTGCAGGAGCTGGCCGAGCGAGATGACGTCGAGCGTGTCCAGCTTCAGCTAAACTACCGATCGGCGTCACGTATTGTGAGCGCTTCGGAGATGGCGCTCGGTGAAGCGCGCGGTTATCAGTCCCATGATCTCGACCGCCAGGCGGTGATTGCGTTCGTCGAGTGTGATGATGGCCTCGCGGGGCAAGCGGCTCATGCGGTCGCGGAAATCATCCCTGCGGCGCTCGCCGCCAAGCCGGGCCGGTCGCTCGGTGACATCGCGATCCTCTATCGGGACTTTCGCGCCGGCGACATTGTGGCCGAAGCCGCGACTGCAGCGGGGTTGGACTTCGTTCGAGTCGACAACGCCGCCCCTTACCGCAAGGTCGCGCTTACGAGCTGGATCGAGGACTGCGCAGGTTGGTGCGCAGGAGGCTGGCGTGAAGCGCGGCCGCAATTGCGGGGGTTACTTGATCGGTGGCTCGGCTTTCACCGAGCGCGCATTTCCGACGAGCAGGCGCGGGTTGAGGCGCAGCGCTTGACCCAGCTTCTCTGGTCGCTCCGGACCGACGACGGTCTTGCGCGCGACTTCGTTGCGGCGCTGAAAGCGGGAATGCTCGACGCGCTGATGGCGGCGGAGCAGAGCCTCTCAGATCAGCGAGAACAAGTAGGAAGGATGGTCGCGGCTCTCGCCATTGGCGGCTCACTCGCTGATCTTGATCTAGCGAGTCTCGGTGGACGCGACGGATCGCCGCTCCATCTAAATCTGCTGACTCTGCACTCTGCGAAGGGGTGCGAATATGACGTTGTTATCATGGTGGGGCTCGACCTTGGCAGCCTACCTTGGCGCAATGAGTTGCCCGCGGCCCGACGCGAGAGTCGACGGCTATTCTACGTAGGCCTTACACGGGCGCGCGACGAAATTCACATGCTATATTCTGGATTTGTGGATACGCCGCGCGGGCGGATGCATTGGGGGCGTTCCCCCTTTTTGGACGAACTTGAAGAGCGCATGCAGGAGGCGGAGGGCGATGAGTAAATGCTGTCATTCCGCGAAGCCCAGGCCCTCGAAGACGTAGCCGACCTTCCACGGAGCCGCCGTTGGCCTCGGTAGAGATTTTCATTGGCGCGCCGATTGAGCATGCTTCCGAGCGGGCCACCCTGAAGCACGCCTATGAATTTCTGTCAGCGCATGGCATTCCAGCCATCATCTTTGCGAATGTGAATCTTGGCGACCGGCAGGTCGATCTCGTCATCGCGATTGACCGCGCCGCGCTGGTCACCGAGTCAAAAGGCTTCACTTCGGCCGTGCGCGGCGGCCAAAACGGCGATTGGGAAGCTCAACTTGCTTCCGGTGCCTGGAAAAAATTCGCAAATCCATATCTCCAGGCCATCGGCGAGAAGCTGGCGCTACGTGATGCGATGCGAAGCTTCGCCGGGGCCGACGTTCCTTATCCGAATGCGGCCCTGGTCTTCGCTCCAGCCGTTCCTCCGGGTTCGGCGATCCCACAGGGCGATTTCAAAGTTTCCATCGGCGGCCTCGCCGAGCTTTCGGCGTTTATCACATCGATGAAGCGCGACGGGTGGTCGTTGGATCAGTGGCGAGCCTTCGCAGCCCACCATCGCTTGCTCGCGGCACCGTCGATCGAGGCGGCTTTGAGCCCGCAATTGCTCGATGCCGAGCAGTTGCTCGACGCCTACGGTGAAGCATTCATCCGAACCTACGGCGCATCTGCGTCTGAGATGGTCCCCATGTCGTGCGTTTGCGAAAGCGAAGAGCTTTCGTCGGAGGTCGTGCTGGAACACTCCATGCAGGACGACAACGTATTGCTGATGGGACCCTCGGGATGCGGCAAGAGCTTGCTCTCCTACAGCATCGGGCTCGCCGGGTTGGCGCGCGGAAACGTGCCGATCGTCGTGCCGGCGAAGGATTTTGAAGGAAACTTGCGCGATGTGGTGAATCGTGAGGCCGCCTTGCTCGAGGCGAGGTCTGCTGCTGCGGTGATTTCCGCTGCGCGGCGGCTGAACCGCCGACTTATGCTTGTTGTGGACGGCTACAACGAATGCACGCCAGGGGAACGACAGCGCTTGACGCGAAGTATTGCTGCGGCCGTGAGGCGGTATGATGCGCGAGCCGTCATCTCCAGTAGGATGTCGCTTGAGCGCGGCGATCTTCTACCCGCACGCAGCTACGCAGTACGGATTCCCAACATCAAAACAAAACTGGCCATCGCGCAACGGGCGGCCGGCGGCGTTTCTGCCGAACCGTTTGCGGAGCTTCTCGGCACCGTCGGAAGCGGTCTTGAAGCGAAGATGATCGGGCAGTTGGGACAGCAGTTGCCGTCCGACACCAGCAAGTATGGTCTGTTCGACGCCTATGTGCGCGAACGGCTCGGCTCTGCCGCCTCCGATGGTATTCGCGCTCTATCCCGCATCGCTGGAATGATGACCGAGCGCATAAGTTTCGGCCTTTCGGTCCGCGAGCTAGATCGCCTGTCAGACCGCGAAGGGGTATCGGGCGCATTATTGCAGACGCTTGCAGACGCAAACATTCTGGGCAGGCGTGGTGACCGGGTGAGTTTCAGCCACGAAATGTTTCTCAACGTATTTGCGGCAGAAGCGATCATCCGGCGCGCGGGTGACGATCCTGAAGCTGTGGTGGCCGCGCTGCGGTTGCCGCAACATCTTGAGATGAGGCCTTTCGTACTGGGAGCGATCGATGATGACAGCTTCCGACGCCAGGTGTTGCCACATCTAACAGACGCGCGAGTAATGCAGGCCTGTCTGGCAGGCCAATGCGGACCTGATGCGCAGCGGTGGGCAAACGAGCGCTGCGACGAGATACTTGCGCGGGTCGGCCAGGAAATCGAGACCGTGCGCTTTGATGTTTCGGGTGAGTTCATGTGGCACGTGCAAGCAAAGCCGGAGACGGTTCAGCCATGGGTCGCGCAGGACCGTGCCATCCTTGCGGCCGTTCCGCACGAGTTGGTCGCAAACCGCCGCCTCGATCAATTGCTCGGTCTCATAGGGAAAATGGATGATCGGCTAGCCGAAGAGCACCGCAGATTGCTTGATCAAGCCAGGGAAAAGAAGCTTGGTCTGCGAACGGGCCTTTATGCGGTCTGCTACGCGGGCGTGGGGATGCGCGAAATTGGGCTGTCGTGCATTTGCGGCCCCATTTCGAGCGGCCACCTCTACAACGGACCAAAGGTCGTAGCGAATGCGAACCTGCGCGGGCGGTTGCAATCCGAAACCTTGAGTCCTGGCCAGATTGGTCTGCTGATCGAACTCGACAGGTATTCTGATCGTAACGCGCCCTCGATCGGAACGATCCTTCCCGGAATTCTCGTTCGCATTTGGCCGAGAGCCGCCCATCACCTGCGGCTCGGGCTGATGCATGCGGCGATGATGAGCGCTCACGCATTGGATGACGATGAGCGTCGCGCATTGATTGCCGCCATCGAGGCAACGTGCATGACCAATGGCGGCTTTGACGCCTGGGGGATGATCGACGCGCTCAAATCCCTCGGTGCGCTCGACGACGATCAGGAAGACCATGTCGCGATCGTTAGGGCAGAGATGAACGAGGTATTGGCCGACCGGGACAATCCTGATTCATGGAGGCGTGCGGCCGGCCTATGGAACGCGCAATTCGATCATCCCTATGATGGCGCGTATTGGGAAGGCTGGAACGGCCTTTCCGGCGACGACCGCAAGGCCTTGCAAGTCATGGCCGCGAAAAGCGTCGATCGCGACTCGATGTTCACCCCCTCCTTGATCGCGGAGGTCGCATCACATTCGGACCCGGCCGTCGGAGCAATCATCGAGCGCTGGACCGGATTGCCACCCAAGAAGGATGCATTCTTTCAGGACAGCATTCGCACATTCGAAATGGCTCACGCGGCGTTGGCGCGCCTGCGCTGCCCGTTGCTTGACCGTTCGGCCGAAGCGGTCTCTGCGGCGGACCATGCGCTGCTGGCTTGCGGCCGAATTCTCTACTGGCTGAATCGCGACGATCTTCCATTTTCGGAACGAAAGTCGAATTGTGCAGCCCCGCTCGCCATCCTGTCGCGCCATGAAACCGGTGTTGCGGCTGCCGTCGTTGGGGAATTCTTCAGGTCGGATCACATGTTCGCTGAAAGCGCACGGCGGCTTCAAGGTTCGGAGCCGGTGGTGACCTCTTTTGGACAATTCTTCCCTGATGAGGTCGCAGCGATTTACCGGGCGGCCCTTGAAAAGCCGACCCTTCAATCCGGCTATTTCGAATTCTTCCGCATCGAAGACGTGATCGAAAAGGCTCTTGTGAATGTGGGGCGGTTCGGTAGCGCGAGCGACATTTCACTGCTTCGAGCTTGGTCAATCCATCCTGATCTGGGGCGCTTTGCGATACAGGCCATCAGGGAGATTGAAGAAGCACCCGGCCGGATGAAGTTGCGTGCCAAGGGCTAGTCTAGATGGGGTGGTGCGCGGCATCCTTGATCAGGACTTGAAGGTTGACAAACCGGACATCGATGGGAGTCCAGAAATACAAGAGGCCGGGGTACACGATAGAGTGACGATGAGCATAGCGAGCACGACCGCGTTGTGCTACGAAATGCTGACGGTCTTTCCTTCTATCGGCGCGTAAGCGCGCCACATGGTCGATGGCGCGAAGAATCGACCGATCGTTGTCGATAGACGCTGAAACGTTGCTGAATTCGAATCGCGCGAATTTTCCTTGGAAATCATAAGCAAAAAATTTTGACGGCTCGTTGTTCGGACTTCGAGCATCGGCAGAAAAAATTTGCACTGAAAAATCAGCGCGTTACGGTGCATTGAGAGAATCGAGTGGGAGTGAGACCCAGAGTTCGCAAGGGAGCTGATACCAGCGTTAACGAACTCCAAGCTGCTGCGAGCGTTATGATTGCGGAAAACCGCCGTCGGGCAATCGCGGAGAGGGCGCCGGACCTCGTGTTCGCGCGCTTGACGTGTGTCAACAGCTGTGTTGTGAAATGCGTTACACTGCTGAGCGATCGATCGACGCGCTAAGTATTGGGCCTTGGTTATGGTAGCGACCGTTAAAGATATACTTGGGATTGCTCGTACGAAGAAGTACAGAGCAAAAAATAGTTATGCATTCACGGTATCAAGCAACGGATTCCATGGGACTTATGACCCTGTCCGACACGAGTTGTCGCGTAAAAGAAAGAAGAATTGGCGTTTGGCTCTCAGATTGAGCAAACTTAAGGCGAAGATTAAAGCAAAATAGATTCTCGCCTTCCAGGAGGCAGAGATTTGTTCAGAATAAGTGCTGGTGAATACTTTTTCATGCTGTCGTCTGTTGTCGGTGACGGCGAAGCTACTGACTTCGACCTTTCGATCCATGACGACCCAAATGATACACTTAAGATTTGGCGAGGGAGTTCACGGATCTCGCCGGCATGGCAATTAAGCTGCGCTAGTGGGCAAAAAGTCTCCTATGATTACAGCGGCACGAAGGATATACTTTTTCTAAGCGCAATCTCTCCTGGCAGATTGTATGGACTGCTCCAACACTCGACAGCAGCGAAACTTGCCCGGGGACAATTATGGTTAACAATAGGCGTCTACAATATTATAGTACTTTCCTCATACGACGACCTTACTCACGAAATAATCGATATCTGCCAGACTAATAGGATATCATGCGAGCAATGGTATGTTGCCTCCGCAGATATAAATGGAAAGTTTACGATTCAAGGAATGAATTTTTTCGATCCACCCAGTCTGGAGGTTGAAACAGAAACCGCCGAAGAATCGAACACTCAGTCGTCCAAGGCGATCGAAGCGATCAGCCAGAATGCCTTCCACGGTAAAACAAGAGACGTTGACTATTCCATCCTTGAACTGAAAACCCTGATGGCTGTTGCCAAAGGGCGATCAAGAACAAATTTCCCAGAACTAGCGAAAGACTGCGTCGAAATCGTGCGAACTGTCGAACTTTGTTTGCAAGATGAAAGTCAGTCTGGCGAGGAGGCGGGTCCGCAGCGACTGGACATGTTGCTTAGCCTTAATGCGGGGCTTTCTCGATTGGCCTCGCAGGCGTTTTCCGGCACCACTCCGATATCGAGAACAGAATGTCATTTCTGGCCACACTCCTTCCTCGGGATTGGAGTTGCTAATGTTGCCCTAAGGAATATTGCTAGCTTCATCACCGACATTGTTAAGCTTACCAAATATCAGCCTCGATACACAAAATTGCTAGAAAAGTCTAGTGGCGAATTTGTCAAAGATGTACTGGATGCAATAGAAGCAGAGCGAGACCCGAGCACGGCGAATCCTTTTTTTAGGCTCCCATGTGCATTGGATAACGTAATTCTCCCTCCGGAATGCGAGCCAAGCGATTCGTTTGCCCCGACTCCAATTACTTATTATAGCGGCCGAGATGGCTTCAGAAACAATCTTCTGACTACGAGCGCGCCATTGCTCAGCGTTAGTGGATGCAACAGCGTTCAATGGAACCTCGGCACCATAACGCATGAATTGAGCCACAGAGTGGTTGCAGGCAAATTGCAAGATGCGTATCAGGAAATTCTCGGTTGGGCCGAAGAGGCGTCTCGGTCGGATCGCGCCACACTAGAACTCAGTAAAGCAAGACTCTGCGTATTGCCATATTGCTCTCACGATAAAACTGATATCAAGAACATAAATGGGGTTGTAGTATACCTTTTAGCGAAAACATTACTTTGCTTTCACTCGCTAGAGTACGACAAGAAAGAGTGGGATAAAATGACAATTGCGAGTCTATTAGACTTCTATGAAAATGCCTGGAATACATATTCTGAAGAAATCGAAGAGCTTATGGTTCACTTGTTTGACTTTTATCACTTCTATGGCATGGATGCAGATATATACGTATCATATGTATGGAGGTCGTGGGCAGTTCAGCCGACGATTATGCAGAAGCTTGAGCCTTATGTGAAGCGAACATTCGTTGCGCTGGCAGCTAAGTACTATTCTTATCCAGATTGGATCGACAGAACCTTCATTGAGGTTCGTCGTATATTCAGCAAGGATCACGGTCCGAAGAAAGTGCCATTTATAGACGATGTAAATCAAATCATAACGGAAAACGAAGAGGAATTAAGGTCCTACCTGGAGATAACGAAGCACCTTATAGGACTATTTTTGGCCGTATTCCGCTCGGATGGTCTTCAGTATGCGGCGGCCAATGAGCCGCTACGGAATCCGGGGCGTTCCTCGCGTCAAAAGAACTACAGTGTTCCGCATTTGTATTTCCACTCGGGGCGCGAATCTATCTCTCAGCCTATTCTAGCGAACCCGTTAATATTTGTACGGGATTACTCGCAGCACGAATTCCCAAACTCTGCACAGTCGGCGTGGGTTCTTCATTTTCTCGCATTCCACTATACTGGCGGTGAGAAGGGCTATTCGTGAAGCAGTTGTTTGGATATATATTCGATTGGTGCGATCCGCGCACGGATGCGCCGCTGTTTCTCGATGCGCTCAAACAGGCTACCTTACGTGACATTAGACCGTATGGCAAACTGGACGGCAGTGGAGTGAGGCGATGGGAAGTTATGCATTTTTACTCCAATCGTCCGTTGTTGGGCGAAGAACCGGTCGCGTTTGACCCAGCGCCGAAATACCGTTATCGGTTGTATGTAAGAGTAAACTCAGTTACTGGAAGTGTGATACTTGCTGCGTCTCGGTATGCCATCACAGATGCTGCAGTTGAGATAATTAATCGCGCTTTAACGCCTGATTTGCGGCGGCGCGTTCTTAATATCAACGATATAGTGCAGCACTTATTCCGTCGGGACGTTCAAAAGTATTCTGTCACTTATTTGATGGCTGATGTTCCTGGGCATAAACCATTGGTCAATACAATTGCAATCCACGGTGACGATATCGGAACGTCGACATTTTTGCTGGATGAGCGAAAAAGCTTTACAGCTCGGCAAGTGGGCGTAAGGCCAATTCAGAACAAGCTGGAATGCTGTCGATTCGGCAATTCGGGGTCAATTCAGTTTTGGCTTGAGCAAAGCAATGCGCTTGAGAGATTTCTTGCGTACGCGTATGAAAATAAATACTATATCGCGTAAGCTCATTTTCCGGACGTATCTGTGTCGTCAAACCGAAGCACCGGATCCGGGTGCACTTCAGTAGATGCGGGAATGGTGCCAAGGTTGTTTCGCTTTAAATTGTACATTGGGTGATGATTCCCGTGTTTGTCAACAATGTCTTTTAGACGGGTGATTGTCTCTAAATGATCATTAAACTTTGTAAGGTGAACGCGAAAGTTTGCGCTGCAAACAACTTGGTTAGGCGTGCGGTTCATTCCAGAAAGCAATCTTGAGCAAACGTTGATTGCGTTGCCGGTGTACTTGGGTCCGAGTTCGCCTTGACGAATATCGATTGAGTCGTAATGAATGGCGCACCGAACCGGGGCGCGGTTCTCTTCTTTTAGCTTATTGTTTTCTCTGCCTAGTGACATAAAGAAATGTTCTAAAAAGTTCATGATGTGCTTGACTTCTCCAGTTAGAAGTAGATATCCGCCATCCCCGCCGTCAATCCAAATTTGGTTTGGAAGTAAAGAGAATTGCTTTAATGATGTGGCGAGTGTTCTATCAAGAAGATCTTGAGCGTGCACTTGCTCTTCTAGGCGCTTTTGAGAATAGGACATGACGTCAATTCCGATTACGTAATAATCTTGTGACACGATCGTCGCTCCTGCCGGAGTGTAATGGGTTAAATGCGTGACGTTATCTCATCAGACAAATGAATAGCATAGGTATTATCGGTTTGGCAAGCGGGTCGCATTGCGAGCGACTGTCGTATATTGCTGTTGACGGCTTGGTGTAGCGGTAGCAGGCACATTAGCAAGGGCAGCCCGGATCGAGCGAAGCGAAATCCGGGGCTTTTGGTTTCGGGGCTGGCCGCTGTCCCGGGTTTCGCTGCGCTCACCCCGGGCTACGAACTACGAACTGCGCTTGCCGCGTCTACGATCGTCCCCGCACGCGGTTGGTCACCGGGACGCCGGCAAAATCCTTTTCGTTGTCGGTGACCATGGTGCAGCCGTTGGCGTCGGCGATGGTGGCGACGATGGTATCGAGGACGCTGCGCGGGCGGCCTTCCGGCGGCCGTCGGCCATCAGCCCGTAGGGCGGATCTCACGCCGCCACCACCGAAATCCGCCCCGCGGCGCGGGACCGCGGCTTGGTCCGGATCACGATCTCCACGTCCTGGTCGAGTGCGGTGAGAAACGTCATCAGCCGTTCGACCGAGTAGCCGCCGAGCCGGTAGTTCGCCAGCGCCGAGATCTTCGGCTGGTTGATGCCCAGCTTCTCGGCGGCGGCGGCCTGGGTCAGGCGCTTGCGGGCGATCACCTGGTTGATCGCGTGCGCCAGCCGCAGCTTGGTCTGGCGCTCCTCGGCATCCTCGAAACCGAGGTCGGCGAACACGTTGCCGGTGCCGCGCGTGATCGTCGCATCGGCCTCGCGCTTTTCAGCTTTTCTTGGTGCCATGGCGAGCCTCGTGATCCTGCTGCGCGATCTTCAATCGACGTTCGACGAGATCGATGTCGACCTGCGCCGTCTTGATGCCTCTCGGCGATTTCTTCTGGAATGCGTGGAGAACGTAGACGACCTCCATGAACCGCACGGTGTAGACCGCCCGGTACGTGCCGCCGCGGAAATCCTCGACGACCTCGAACACGCCGGGGCCCTGGCCCTTCCAGGGCTTCGCCGACGGGTGCTCACCCGGCCGCGGCAGACCGGATCCGGGTCCGCTTCGCGTGTCCCGGGCTACGTTCTCACCCGCCGGATCAGATCCATGGCGGCGACGGGGTTCTTCTGCTTTGCGCCACTGATGACGTACAGAAACACCTCGCGCGGCGTGGCTTTCGCGGCGAGCGCCGCGCCGGCCTGCGGTGTGACGGTCGACAGTCCGGGCGCCCCCGCGCCCGCCGCCCAGGCCTTCGCTCGCTCCGCCCAGGCGTCCAGAGCGGCGGCAGAATAGCCGGCGGCCTCGGTCTCCTGCGTCCCCATGATGCGGGCATAGACGAAGTCGGCCGTCGGGTCGGCGATCTGCGGGTACTCGGAATCGCCGGCCACGACGATCGCCACGCCGTGCTGTCGGGCCAGCGCGACGAACTCCGGCACCGCGAAGCTTTCGTGCCGGGCCTCGATGGCGTGGCGGAGCGGCCGGCCGTCGAGGCGCTTCGGCAGCAGCTTTAGGAAAGCGTCGATGTCGTCGGGATCGAACTTTTTGGTCGGCGCGAGCTGCCAGTTCACCGGCCCGAGCTTTTCGCCGAGCGCCATGACCCCGCTCGAAAAGAACTTCTCGATCGACGGGCCGGCCTCGGCGAGCACGCGGCGGTTGGTGGCGAAGCGCGGGCCCTTCAGGGCGAAGACGAAGCCGTCCGGGGTCTCGTCGCGCCACTTGGCGAAGGTGTCGGGCGACTGCGAGCGGTAGAAGGTGCCGTTGATCTCGATCGAGGTCAGTCGCGCCGCCGCGAAGCCGAGCTCCTGCTTCTGCGGCAGTTTCTCGGGATAGAACGTGCCGCGCCACGGCTCGAACACCCAGCCGCCGATGCCGATCCGGATAGTGCCGGGCTGCGTCGCCTTCTTTCGTCCGCTCACCGTCGTCGCTCCCGCGTGAAAAGCCCTCACGCCTGATAACGCGCTTCGAGCAGATCGAACTCCTGCATCAGCCTGGTCGCGACGGCGCTGCCGATCCGGCGCTCGATCAGGAGGCGCAGCACCGCCTCGCGCGAGGCCCGCACGGCGGCGACCCGCATCACCCGCTCGATCGCCTCGTCCTCGCGCGCCCGCACCGGGTCGTCGCCCGAGCGGTTCTCGACCCGGGTGCGGTAGAGGTCCATCAGGCGCGAGGCGATCTCGACATAGCGGTCGGCGTCGGCGCGGCCTTCCGCCATCGCGTGCTGCACCTCCTCGATGCGGGCGATCGCGGCCTCGGCCGCCGCGATGCGGGCGAGGTCGTCCTCGGCGTCGGTCGAGGGCTCGGCCGGCAGGTCGAGCCCGCGCATCGCCAGCGGCAGTCCGACGGCGGCGATCAGGATCGAGACGATGATCACGCCCATGGCGAGGAAGATCGCGAGGTCGCGGGCCGGGAAGGGCTCGCCGACCGGCAGCGTCGGCGGCAGGGTCAGGACCGCGGCGAGCGTCACGGCGCCGCGCGGGCCGGCGCAGGCGGTGGCGATCGCCAGCCGCATCAGGCTCGGCGCCGGCAAGCCGAGCCGTCGCCAGGTGCGGAACCAGGTGATGCCCATCGAGACGCCGGCCCAGAGCAGCCGCAGGGCCGTCAGGCCGAGGGCGATCACCAGCACATAGCCTATCATCCAGAGCGGGTCCGACGTGCCGGTGAGGCCGGCGCTCTGCTGCGCCTTCGGCCAGATCGCCGGAAGCTGCTCGCCGAGCAGCACGAAGACGACGCCGTTGGCGGCGAACTGGATCATGTCCCACACGGCGCGCCGGCGCACCCGCGTGAGCGCCAGCGCCTGGCCGGTCGCCTCGACATAGCTCATGGTCACGCCGGCGCCGACCGCGGCGAGGATGCCGGAGCAGCCGGATTCTTCCGCCGTGAGATAGGCCGCGAACGGGATCAGCAGGCTCACCAGGATGTTGGAGCCCGAATCCTCGCCGAAGCGGCGGCCGACGATCTCCTTCAGCCGCAGGATCGCCAGCGCCACGCCGACCCCGACCGCGAGGCCGCCCGCCGCCACCCAGCCGAAGGTGAGCCCGGCGGCGAGCGGCGAGAAGGTGCCGGTCGCGACCGCCGCGACGGCGAAGCGGAAACAGACCAGGCCGGTCGCGTCGTTGAGCAGCGACTCGCCCTCCAGGATGTGCATCATCCGGCGCGGGATCGGCACCCGCCGGGCGATCGCCGAGACGGCGATCGGGTCGGTCGGCGACAGCACCGCGGCGAGCGCGAAGGCGACGCCGAGCGGCATCGCTGGGATCAGCCAGTGGATGAAGAAGCCCATCCCGACCACCGTGAAGGCGACGAGGCCGAGCGCCAGCTCAAGCACGGTGGCGCGGTCCTTGAACAGCTCGTCCTTGGGGATGCGCCAGCCGTCGAGAAACAGGAGCGGCGGCAGCAGCAAGAGGAAGAACAGCTCGGCGTCGAACTCGACCCGGATGTCGGAGAACAGGCCGATGGCGGCCCCGAAGGCGATCTGCACCAGCGGCCGCGGCACCGCGATCGGCAGCATGCGCGACGCGGAGCTCGACACGACGACGACGAGCAGCAGGATCAGGACGGTGGTGACGGCGGACACGCTGCTTCGATCCTCCGCGCGGCGGCGGTTCTTCGGGTGGGGCTCGCCGAGGGTGCGGCCGCATCGAGACCGGAACCGGCGCGAGCGTCAACGGTCTTGACCGCCGATCACGGCGACGACGAGGCTTTTCCGATCTTGCAATGTGCATGCCGCGCGGGAGGCGCCGGCCCCGCGTGGCGGCGGGCTTACCCGTCCGGCGCGAATCGGCCATGCACGCGAAATCGCGGTTCGGCGAGCGGGAGCGACGATCATGAGTGCCGAGAAGCCCGTCACCCTGTACGGCATCAAGGCTTGCGACACGATGAAGAAGGCGCGCGCCTGGCTCGACCAGCACGGCGTCGCCTACGCCTTCCACGACTACAAGAGCCGCGGGATCGACGAGGCGCGGCTCGCGCGCTGGGCCAAGAAGGTCGGCGTCGAGCGGCTCGTCAACAAGGCCGGCACGACGTTCAAGAAGCTGCCCGACGCCGACAAGGCGGCTCTGACCGAGGCGAAGGCGATCCACCTGATGCTGGCGCAGCCCTCGATGATCAAGCGCCCGGTGGTGGAGATCGGCGACACGGTCGTGGTCGGCTTCTCGCCCGAGATTTATGGGAAGACCTTCGGCTGAACAGAGGCGTCATCCCGGGGTGCGGACCGCAGGTCCGCGCGCCCGGGATCCATACACCCGGCGATAGTGGCTCACGAAAGACAGGGGGTATGGGTCTCGGGCTCGGCGCAAGTCCGCCGCCCCGCGACGACCCGAGCAATGCTACGCCGCGCGCCAACCCGTCAGGCCGCCTCGGCGGCGCGCCGCGCCCGCACCATCCGCACGATCGTCGACACCATGGCGAGCGCGATCGCGGTCTCCAGCAGGGTGCCGCCGATCGAGCCGGACAGCAGGTTGTTGGCGAGCCACATCAGGCAGCATCCGAGCATCACCAACCGCATCGGGATGCCGCGCAGCAGGAACATCGCCAGCGTGCCGAAGCTCGACGCGGCGACCGGCAGCCAGCCGGTCCAGTGCGTCACCACCTGCGAGCCGATCGCCACCAGGACCACCACCACGGCGACGGCGAGCAGCGGTGAGCGGGTGCGCAGCGCCAGGAACGACCGCACCGCCGAGACCGCAGCGGTCGCCGCCGCCGGGATGTTGCCCAGCATGAGGAAGTGCACCGCATAGGCGATGCACTGGGCGCCGTTGAACAGCTTCAGCGGACGGTCGCGCGTCTGCATGAAGGCGATCATGCCGAGCACGAAGGAGACGTAACCGGCGATCTGGGCCGGCGAGAGGAAGTCCATGTCGAAACCGTCCGCGAGCGCTCCGCGAACTTTCGCGGGTGCGACCGGACCATAGGCCGGCGCCGGGGTCGGTCAATGCGGGAGCGCGAATGGCAGGGTGGCGTGGACAGGCCGGGTTTCGGGTGCGCCGTCATCCCGGGGCGCGACCCGCAGGGGCGCGAGCCCGGGATCCATACCCCCGGTGCCGATGGCTCACGACACGCAGGGCGTGGATCCCGGGCTCGCTGCTCCGCAGCGCCCCGGGGACGACCACCTCACAGCCTCTCTCACCGCTTCTGCAGCTTCTCGTATTTCTTGACGACGCGCTCGCGCTTGAGGCGCGACAGGCGGTCGATCCAGAAGCAGCCGTCGAGCTGGTCGATCTCGTGCTGCAGGCACACGGCGAGCAGCCCGTCCGCCTCGCCCGTGTGGGTGAGCCCGTCGAGATCCTGCCAGCGCAGTCTTATGCGCGCCGGGCGCTCGATCTCCTCGCTCACCCCCGGCATCGAGACGCTGCCCTCCTGGTGCGGCGCGGTCTCGGGCGACGACCAGGTGATCACCGGGTTGACGAAGGTGCGGGCACCGTCGGCGAACGAGGTCTCGATCACCACGACGCGCTGCAGGACGCCGATATGCGGGCCCGTGATGCCGATGCCGGGCGCCGCCCGCATCGTGTCGAGCAAGTCGGCGGCGAGCGCGCCGAGATCGTCGTCGAACGCCTCGACCTCGGCCGCGGGCTCGCTCAGCCGGGGATCGGGAAACTTCACGATGGGACGCACCGGCACGGATCACCTCGGTGGGGGTGAGGAGGCGGATACAGAGGCGCGACTGTAGCGCCGGCGCCGGGCGGGGCGGAAGGCCCGTCGCGTCGGTCGGCGCCGCAGCGGAACCGGGTCTCGCGGCCCCCGTTACCAACCCGACCGTCATGGTCCCGATGTGACGCCAGCCGCAAGCGCCAGGAGCGGGCCCGCATGATCAGCGACCTCTGGTACAAGAACGCCGTGATCTACTGCCTCTCCGTCGAGACCTTCATGGACGCGAACGGCGACGGGGTGGGGGACTTCGAAGGGCTCTCGCGGCGGCTCGACTATCTGCACGGGCTCGGCGTCACGGCGGTGTGGCTGATGCCGTTCCAGGCGTCGCCGCAGCGCGACGACGGCTACGACGTGTCGGACTACTACGCGGTCGATCCCCGCTACGGCACGCTCGGCGACTTCGTCGCGTTCACCCATGCCGCCAAGCAGCGCGGCATGCGGGTGCTGATCGACCTCGTGGTCAATCACACCTCGATCGATCATCCGTGGTTCCAGGAGGCGCGGCGCGACCCGGGCTCGAAGTATCGCGACTGGTATGTCTGGTCGAAGAAGAAGCCGAAGAACGCCAACGAGGGGATGGTGTTTCCCGGCGTGCAGAAGACGACCTGGACGTATGACGACGTCGCCGGCGCCTACTACTTCCACCGCTTCTACGATCACCAGCCCGATCTCGACACGTCGAATCCGGCCGTGCAGGCCGAGATCCTGAAGATCATGGGCTTCTGGATTCAGCTCGGCGTCTCCGGGTTCCGAATGGATGCGGTGCCGTTCGTCATCGGCACCAAGGGTGCCGACGTGACGACGCCGACCGAGCAGTTCGAGATGCTGCGCACCTTCCGCGAGTTCATGCAGTGGCGGCAGGGCGACAGCATCGTGCTGGCCGAGGCCAACGTGCTGCCCGAGACCGACATGGACTATTTCGGCCGCGACGGCGACCGCATGCACATGATGTTCAACTTCCAGGTCAACCAGAACCTGTTCTACGCGCTGGCGAGCGCCGACACGGGGCCGCTGATCAAGGCCATGAAGGCGACCAAGCCGCGGCCCGCGACCGCGCAGTGGGGCCAGTTCCTGCGCAATCACGACGAGCTCGATCTCGGCCGGCTGGAGGAGGACCAGCGCCGGGCGGTGTTCGCCGCCTTCGGGCCCGAGACGCACATGCAGCTCTACGATCGCGGCATCCGCCGGCGGCTCGCGCCGATGCTGGGCGGCGATCAGCGCCGGCTCGAGCTCGCCTACAGCCTGCAGTTCACGCTGCCCGGCACCCCCGTCATCCGCTACGGCGACGAGATCGGCATGGGCGACGATCTCGACCTGCCGGAGCGCAACTGCGCCCGCACGCCGATGCAGTGGTCGGCCGAGCCGAACGGCGGCTTCACCAAGAGCGACAAGCCGGTGCTGCCGGTGATCTCGGGCGGTCCGTGGGGCTACGAGCACGTCAACGCGGCGACCCAGCGTCGCGATCCGGAATCGCTGCTCAACTGGACCGAGCGGATCATCCGCATGCGAAAGGAGGTGCCGGAGATCGGCTGGGGCGACTTCGCCGTGATCACGAGCCGCGATCCGGCCGTGCTGATCGTGCGCTACGACTGGCGCGACAACGCGGTGCTGTTCGTCCACAACTTCGCCGACACGCCGCGCGAGATCGCCTTCGCGACGGGTGTCCCGGGCGAGCACGGGCGCCGGCTCGTCGATCTGCTCGGCGACGATCACCTGGAGTGCGACGAGGACGGCAAGCACCGGCTGGTGGTCGAAGCCTACGGCTATCGCTGGTACAGGGTCGGCGGGCTCGACTATCTGCTCCGCCGCGACGAGATCGACCTCGCCGCCGTTCGGGTGTCGGGCGGCCGGTCGAAGGATCGGTCCGCCGGTCGCCGGTCCCGGTGAGGGCGTTCGCCGGCCATCACATCGCGGTCACGTCGGCGAGAGGCCCCGGCCGCGACACGCCCGTGCCCTCGTTCGGACGATCTTCCATAGAGGCGCCCGGCGACGCGCCGTGCGCCGGCGCGAAACCGCTGTCGCGGCGTGCACCTGCGGGTGGCGGCGTCGGCTGCTGCTTCGCCGTGCCGAGGCGGTGTCCTGCCACCCGCCGCCGCATCGCCCCGAAATGGTCACGCGGTTTTCGTCGGGCCTTCGCAAGCCGCCGGTAGGTGTGTCCCACTGAACTGAAGGAAGGACCCCCGCCATGGGACTGCTGATGATCCGCTGCCCCGAGACCGGACGCGCCGTGTCGACCGACATCACGGTCAGCCGCGAGGCCTTCGCGGCCATGCCGGTCTTCTTCAGCCGCAGCTTCTGTCCATATTGTCGGACCGCGCACGAATGGTTCGCGAAGGACGCCTGGGTGGCGGAGGCCGTCACCTCGAGCCGCGGCCCGGGTGATCAACGCGGCGATCGAAGGGTAGCGTGATGGCGTATAATCCAGTCATCGCAGGTATCAAGATCTGACAATTGCCCGCGGATGCATCCAGTCCACTTGTCGACAGGATAGTTTTACTGTCCTCGGACAATTTTCGGATTGGTGTCCGCAATACCCCTTCCGGAAAACCGCGGCTGTGCGATCCCGAGTCTGCAGCTAAGGTTCAACTCGACCCGCTGTCCGAACCGATCCGAGCCCGAGGCGACCGCCGCGGCGTTGCGGGTCAGCTCCGGGCGGCGGGGCCGAGGGGACTCTCTGCGGCCGTATGAGACCGGGACGGATGTGGCGTCGAAGCACGCGTGCCGCGACGGGCCTGTAGCGTCGAGTGGCCTCGTCACGCGGCACGCACTTCGTCAGCACACCGGCGCGTCGTCGCGCGCCCGCATCACGACCCTGGGTCGGGCCGCACGCACCTCATGCGGCCCGCACCTCATGCGGCCCGCACCGTCGCCAGAAACGTCTGCACCTCGTTGCGAAGCTGATTGCTCTCCATGGCGAGCTGACCGGCGGCGCTGAGCAGCTCGCTCGATGCGGCGCCGGTCTCTTCCGCACCGCGGCTGACCTCGGTGATGTGCTGCGCGACCTCGCCGGTGCCGTGCGCCGCCTGCTGGATGTTGCGCGAGATCTCCGCCGCGGCGGCGCCCTGCTGCTCGACGGCGGCTGCGATGGCGGCCGCGACCTCGGCGATCTGGCCGATGGTGCCCGAGATCTCCTTGATGGCCGAGACCGAATCCTGCGTCGCCGCCTGCATGGCCGTGATCTGCGCTGAAATCTCGCCGGTCGCCTTGGCGGTCTGGCCGGCCAGCGCCTTCACCTCGTTGGCGACGACCGCGAATCCCTTGCCGGCCTCGCCGGCACGCGCCGCCTCGATGGTGGCGTTGAGGGCGAGCAGATTGGTCTGCTCGGCGATATCGGTGATCAGCTTGACGACGTCACCGATGCGCTGCGCCGCGACCGACAGGACGCCGATCCGGTCGTCGGTCTTCGCCGCCTGGCTCACCGCCGCCTCGGCGATGCGGCTCGAGCTCTGCACTTGGCGCGAGATCTCGCCGATCGAGGCGGTCATCTCGTTGGTCGCCGCGGCGACCGCCTGGACGTTGCCCGACGCCTCGCCGGATGCCGCCGTGACGGTCGCCGATTTCTGCTGGGTGACGTCCGCCGTGCGGGTGAGCGTTGTCGCGGTCGCCTCGAGCTCGGTCGCCGAGGCCGAGACGGCCCCGATGATGCCGCCGACCGCCTGCTCGAAGTGATCGGCGAGCCGCACCATGTCGGCTTTTCGGGCGGCTACGGCGCGCGCCTCCGCGGCGTGCTGCTCGGCCTCGAGCCGCTCCCGCGCGACGGCGTGCTCCTTGAACACCTCGACGGCGCGGGCCATCAGGCCGATCTCGTCGCCGCGGTCGAGCGACGGCACCGCGACCGCATGGTCGCCCTTCTGCAGCCGCCCCATCACCCGGCTCAGCGCGACGAGCGGCCGGATCTGCGAGCGCAGCACGACGTAGAGCAGGCCGCCGATCACCGCCGCGGCGAGCAGCGCCTGCAGCGCGATGTTGCGGATCAGCACGTCGAGCATGCTGAGGAAGTCGCTCTTCTTCAGCCCGACGAACAGCACCCCGATGGTGGCGCCGGACGAATCCTTGATCGGGTCGTAGGCGGTGAAATAGGCCTCGCCGAGAATGTCGGCCTCGCCCCGGTAGGTCTGGCCGCGCACCAGCACGGCGTCGTGCGCCGCCCCGACCAGCCTGGTGCCGACGGCGCGGCCGCCGTCGGGCTTGCGCACATTGGTCGCGACGCGGGTGTCGCGCTTGAACACGGTCGCGACGCCGCCGACCAGCGTCTGCACGCGGTCGACCAGCTCGGTGTCGCCGTCGAGCGGGCGGCTGCCTGCCATCAGGCGATCGCCGTCCAGCCGCAGCGCGCCGGCCCCGCGCAAAAGCTCCCAGGCGACCCGCATGTTCGATTCCTGGCGAGCCTGCGCCTGGGCCTGCAACTCCGCCCCGACCTGATGCGAGACGACGAGGACGAGACCCGCGCAGAGCAGGCCGATGCCGGCGGCCGTGAGAAGCGCGATCTTGGTCGGCAACGAGATTCGGCTGAGGAACGAAAACGCTTTCACGGAATGCTCCAGGCGTGAAACTGGTAGGACGAGGGCGCCGGGAAACAGCGCAGGGTGCGGCGACGGGAGCCGGCTACGGTGAAGGACGGCGACTAATCCACTCTTGCTATGCCGTCGCGGTCGAAGGAGACTGTCGATCTCGCTACAATTCAGTAGAAGCCCTAGCCGTTAAGGGCGCCTGAACGGGCGCGCCGGCCGGTCACGAGCTCACGGCTCGCCACCCATGCAAATATTCAGGCTTGTCACGCCGTCCTGGTGGTTTCTTTCCGCGCAACAACGTGAAGCCGTGCGCCCGCCCGGACCGAGCTCGAGGGTCCGGATGTGTTCAGTCCGCCGCGTCGCCCGCCTCCGGATGCCGGTCCAGGTAGTCCGCCACGAAGGAGCACTGCGGCACGATCCGCAGCCCGCGCGTCCGGGCGGCGTCGAGTGCGCCGGCGATCAGGCGCGTGGCGATCCCCTGGCCGCGCAACCGCCACGGCACCTCGGTGTGCGTGAAGATCATGGCACCGTCGGCGATCCGGTAATGCGCGACGGCCAAGGCGTCGCCGTCGCCCAGCTCGAAGCGGGCGAGGGCAGGGTTGTCGCGAACCGAGTCGGTCATGGGCGTATCGTGTCCGGGGGGCGGGGCGAGCGACGGCATTATCGCGGCCGCTGCTTCCGTTCGTCCAACTGAAACTATCTGACCTCGGATGTTTGTTCCGATCCCTCCGACTGAAGCTTCCGCCACCCAAGACGGTTAGCTGGTGCTATTGTACTGCAAGGTAGAAGATTGAGGAGAGCGCAGCTAATCGGTTGGCCGAGTTCAATGATGGCGTTATCGTGGCGTCGGAAAATTCGTTGTGGGGGCGAACGTGCGGGTATGGGTCTTGTTGATTGCGGTTCTCGCCAGCGGTTGTGCGACAAAGTCGGACGAGGTCGCGGCGACGTATGTCTCTCCCTATCAATTCGAAAACATGACCTGTCCTCAGATCGCCGAAGAAAGTCAGAGGATCGCACAGCGGGCGAACGAACTCGCTGGTGTTCAGGACAGCAAGCGCACCAAGGACACGGTCGCGACGACGGTCGCCGTCGTCGTCTTCTGGCCGGCCGCTTTTCTTGTCGGCGGCGATGATCGCAACACCGCTGAACTCGCACGTCTGCGAGGGGAGATGCAGGCGCTCGAGCAGGTCGCCATCCGGAAGCGCTGCAATATTCAGTTTCAGCGCCCAAGCGCCGGGTGAACGCGCCAGAGGCTCGGCGTACCGGAGCCGTTCGCCGAATCCATTCGTCCGATCGGCCGGATTTATTTGCCTGTCTGCAACGAAAAAAAGGGCGGTCCGTGAGGACCGCCCAATTCCGTCGCGCCACTCACCCCCGTGAAGCGGCGCCAACGGTGTCTTTATACGCCGGCCCCGGGGTCTCAATCTTTGATCCAGATCAGGGCAATGCAGAATCTTGTGCTGCGCTGCCGAAGCGGCCGGAGGCGTCGTTCAGCGGCGGTTGAACCAGGCCCGGATCGCCTGCATGCGGTCGATCGAGGTGTCGCGCTCCGTCTGCTGCTCGCAGGCCGCGACGCCGCGGTCGCGGACCTCGCCGTTGCGGTTGTCGAAGCCGAGGCGCTGGCACTGCTTGGTGGCGTCGGGTGCGAGGCGAATCGTGCCCTCGGGGCCGATCCGGGCCGGGGCGGCACCCGTGCTGCGGGGCAACAGTGCGCTGCCGATCCCGATGCCGGTTCCGATCAGCACGACGCCCGCCGTCACGGCGACGACGGTCCTCAGCTTGAAACCCGCAAGGCGGGGAAGGCGAGTTCGGGCAGGGCGCATGGCGGTTGACCGTTCTGGTCGTGCGATGCGCGAGGCTAACCCACCGGCGGTTAACACCTCATTCCGGTTGTGACCCGGATGCCGGACATTCCGGCGGCCGTCTTCTTTCCGGCTCATTTACCTTGAAAAACTGTTGTCGTTCCGCGCGCCGTGGCATCGCTGTAACGTGCGGACAGGACTGTCCGCGACTCGTCGAGGCGCGGCGGGCCGGGCGTGGGCGACCGCCGACCTGTTCCGGGGGGAACGGGCGGAGCAACGGCGTCGACGCATGTGGCGGACGGCAGGAGGGGGGATCCTCGTCGGATGATCCGGGGGGAGATGCGGGGACCGTGGGCCCGGCTGGCGCGCGTCGGCGCGGCCGCTGGCGCGAGCATGCTGCTGGCCCAGTGCACGGCCGGCAATGGCGGCCTGTTTCCACAGATCGATCCGCGTTACGGCGTGGCGGCGAGCCCGCGCGTCGTCGAGCCCGGCCAGCCCATCCCGAAGGGCGGCGGCGGCTATCGCATCGGCAAGCCCTACGTGGTGGGCGGCCGCATGTACGTGCCCGAGGAGGACGTGAACTACCGGGCCGAGGGCCTCGCCTCCTGGTACGGCAACGATTTCCACGGGCGGCTCACCGCCAATGGCGAGGTCTACGACATGCACAGCATGTCGGCCGCCCATCCGACCCTGCCGATGCCGAGCTACGTGCGGGTCACCAATCTCGGCAACAGCCGCTCCATGATCCTGCGGGTCAACGACCGCGGGCCGTTCCACCAGGGCCGGCTGATCGACGTGTCGATCAAGGCCGCCGACATGCTCGGCTTCCAGAAGAACGGGACGGCGAAGGTGCGGGTCGAGTATGTCGGCCGCGCCCCGCTCGAAGGCTCCGACGACGGGATCCTGATGGCGACGCTGCGCGAGGGCACGCCGGCGCCGCCGCCGTCGCTCGTGATGGTCGCGGCCACCCGGCCCTTCGTCCCGGCGTTGCGGGGCGTCGGGGCGGCTCCGCCGCCGCCGCGCTCCGGCGTGCCGATGCCGCCCGAGCGGCCGTTCAGCCTCGGCCTCGACGACCAGCCGGCGCCGTCGTCGCGCGGCTACGGTCGCAGTTCGCAGCGCGCGCCTGCCGCCGACGAGAAGCCGCCCGTGCTGGCGGCCGGGCGCGATCCCAAGCCGGTGCGCGTGACCACGGTGCGCACCGTCCCGGTCGCTACACCGACCCGCCCGGCGCCGGCGCTCGCCGCCGTCGAATCGCGCTCCGGCGGCGCGCCGGCCGCCGTGATGACCGGCCGCGGGCTCTACTAGTCCGCGAACATGCCGTCGCAACGTTCTAGCCAAGCTCAATTTTTCGCGTTCTGGCCCTGACCGGCATTGTTCCGGCCGCCGGGTCGCGTCATTGTTCCGGCCAACTCTTCCCGGATGCGATGGCGATGGTTGCGATGCTTCGACGGCTCTGGACGGCGCGGGCGTGGACGCGGCGCCCCGGCACGCGCGTGTTCGCCGCACTCGTTCTGACCTTCGCCCTGGCGGCGGCGGCCACGGCCGCCAACAACTCGGTCACCGGGCAGAAGAAGGAGGAGGGTGGTTTCCAGACCGCTGCCCCCTACGCCATCCTGATCGACGCCGAGACCGGCACGGTCCTCTACGAGAAGGCGGCCGACACGCCGACGGCGCCGTCGAGCCTGCTCAAGCTGATGACCGCCGAGGTCGTCTTCAACGAGATCAAGGCGGGCCGCGTCACCCTCGACCAGGAGTTCCAGGTCAGCGAGGACGCCTGGCGGCGCGGCGGCGCCCCCTCGCACACGTCGTCGATGTTCGCGCCGATCCACAGCCGGGTGCGGGTCGAGGATCTGCTGCGCGGCCTGATCATCCAGTCCGGCAACGACGCGGCGATCGCGCTCGCGGAAGGGATCGCCGGCAACGAGCGCAGCTTCGGCGAGATGGCGACCCGGCGGGCGCGCGAGATCGGCCTGACGCGCTCGACCTTCGGCAACGCCACCGGGCTGCCGGATCCGGCCAACCAGGTGACCATGCGCGAACTCGCCAAGCTCGCCCAGCACATCATCAGGACCTATCCGGAGTTCTATTCGATCTACGGCGAGCGCGAGTTCACCTGGAACAAGATCCGCCAGCTGAACCGCAACCCGCTGCTGCCGCTCAACATCGGCGCCGACGGGATGAAGACCGGCTTCACGGCGGACGGCGGCTACGGCTTGGTCGGCTCGGCCGTGCAGAACGGCCTGCGGCTGATCGTGGCGATCAACGGGCTGAAGACCGCCAAGGACCGCGCCGACGAGGGCAAGCGCCTGCTCGACTGGGGCTTCTCCGGTTTCGAGGCGCGCCCGCTGTTCGCCGACGGCCAGGTGATCGGCGACGCCAAGGTGTTCGGCGGGGCGCAGGGCAGCGTGCCGCTCATCGCCGACAAGGCCGTCTCGGTGCTGGTGCCGAAGAACACGACCGACCGCATCTCGGCCCGGATCGTCTATACGGGGCCTGTGCGGGCGCCCGTCGCGGAGGGCCAGAGGATCGGCCGGCTGCGGGTCATCCGGGGCGACAATGTCACGCTCGAAGTGCCTCTGAAGGCGTCCGAAAGCGTCGAGGTCGGCAATCTGCCGCAGCGCGCCGTCGACGTCGTTACCGAGGTGGTCATCGGCTGGCTCAAGGCCGGTTTCTCGCGGATCTGATCGGCGGAGCCGGACGCCGGCCAACAGGATGTGAGATGCGCGGAAAGTTCATCACGTTCGAGGGCGGGGAGGGGTTGGGAAAGTCGACCCAGGCGGCGCTGCTCGTCACCCGGCTGCGGCGGCTCGGCATCGCCGTGGTGCAGACCCGCGAGCCCGGCGGCTCGCCCGGGGCCGAGGCGGTGCGCCACGTGCTGCTCAGCGGCGCCGCCAAGCCGCTCGGCGCCGAGACCGAGGCGATGCTGTTCGCCGCCGCCCGGGCCGATCATCTGGAGAGGACCATCCGGCCGGCGCTGGCGCGCGGCGCCTGGGTGGTGTGCGACCGCTTCGCCGATTCGACCCGCGTCTATCAGGGCGCGGTCGGCAAGGTCGACCCGGCCGTGATCCGGGCGCTGGAGCGCGTCACGGTCGGCGACACGGTGCCGGACCTGACCCTCGTGCTCGATCTGCCGGCCGAGGCCGGGCTCGCCCGCGCCGCCGGCCGGCGCGAGGGCGCCGACGCCGACCGGTTCGAGGCCGAGGACGTGTCGTTCCACGCCCGGCTGCGCGATGCCTATCGGGCGATCGCCGCCGCCGAGCCGGAGCGCTGCGCCGTCATCGACGCGAGCCCGGCGCCGCAGCGCATCTCCGACGAGGTGTGGACAGTGGTGTGCGCGCGGCTCGGGGCCGCCCAGGTGCACACCCCCGGGGTCGACGCCGACGAGGGCGACACCGGCACGAGCAACGCCGGCACGATCGATCCCGAGTCGGGCGGTGCGTCGCGCCGGGCTGCCCTCGACGCGGCCGTGCCGTGAGCAAGGCGCCGCGTGCCGCGCGCGAGGAGAGGCTGGTTCCGCATCCGCGCGAGACCCTGGACCTCGTCGGCCATGCCGCCGCCGAGCAGACCCTGCTCGCCGCCTACAAGTCCGGCCGGGTGCCGCATGCCTGGCTGATCGGCGGGCCGGCTGGCATCGGCAAGGCGACGCTCGTCTACCGCTTCGCCCGCTTCGTCCTCGCCCATCCGGATCCGGCGTCGCCCGCCGTGCAGGCTGCGACCTCGCTGGCGCTGCCGTCCGACCATCCGGTCGTGCGGCGGGTGGCGGCCGACACCGAGGGGGCATTGCTCGCGCTGGAGCGGACGCCCGGCGAGAAGAGCGAGACGGTGCGCACCGTCATCACGGTCGACCAGGTGCGCGAGACGGTCGGCTTCTTCGGCGCCACGGCGACGGGCGGCGGCTGGCGCATCTGCGTCGTCGACGCCGCCGAGGAGCTGAAATACCCCGAAGGCGCCAATGCGCTGCTGAAGATCCTCGAGGAGCCGCCGCGGCGCGCGCTGCTCCTCCTGGTGAGCCACTCGCCCGGCCGGCTGCTGCCGACCATCCGGTCGCGCTGCCGCATGCTGGCGCTGCGACCGCTGTCGGCGCCCGAGGTCGCGGCGGCGGCCGCCGCGGCCGGGGTCTTCGGCTTGGCCGGCGTGCCGGAGGCGACGGCCGGCTCCTCCGGCATCTCCGGCTCGTAGGTGAGCGCCTTCACCGGATCGACGAGGCCGGCGCCGGTCTCGGTCTCGCTGGTGCCGGTGATCGGCGCGGCGCTGCCGACCAGGATCGCGCGCACCTCGTCCGGCGTCAGGTCCGGCCGCTTCTCCAGCACCAGCGCGACGACGCCGCTGACATGGGCGGCGGCGATCGAGGTGCCGGTGGTGAGCTGATAGGCGCCGCCGGGGGCCGGGGCGAGGATGTCGACGCCGGGCGCCGCGACGGCGAGGTGCTTGCCGCGATTCGCCTGGGGGAGCGGGGCGTCGCCCCGGTCAGTCGCCGTCACGGCGATCACGTTCGGATCGGCGGCCGGATAGAGGGGCGGCGAGGTCGGCCCGGCATTGCCGGCGGCGGCGACCAGCACGATGCCCTTGTCGTAGGCCTCCTGCAGCTTGCGCGCGATCATCACGTCGTGCGGACCGGCGAAGCTCATGTTGATGACCCGCACGCCGCGCCGCATCGCGTGGTCGATCCCCTTCAGGATCTGGAACGTGGTCGCCTCCGGGGCGGTGCTGCGCTCGTCGAACGCCTTCACGGCGACGATCGAGGCGTCGGGCGCGATCCCACGCAGCCGATACCGCGCCAAAATGGCGCCGGCCATGCCGGTGCCGTGCAGATGCGGTTTCGCCGTCGTGCCGCTCGGATCGAAGCGCTCGGTGACGGCGCCGTGCATGTCCGGGTGACGGGCGTCGACGTCGGAGTCGATCACGGCGATCGCGACGTTGCGGCCGCGCGCCTGCGCATGCGCCTCCACGAGCTTGAGCTTCTCGATGACGTAC
This sequence comes from Rhodoplanes elegans, assembly GCF_016653355.1. Taxonomy (GTDB): domain Bacteria; phylum Pseudomonadota; class Alphaproteobacteria; order Rhizobiales; family Xanthobacteraceae; genus Rhodoplanes; species Rhodoplanes elegans. Next base: position 51,424 of record NZ_NHSK01000116.1, read on the forward strand.
TGGCCGGGATCGCCGGGCGGCAGCGGCTGCTCGGCCGCCGCGGCGGCGGCCGGCTCCGGCGCGGCGGGCGTGGCCGGAGAGACCGGCGTCGCCGGCGCGATGGGGACGGCGGGCGTGGCCGGCACGGCCGGTGAAACAACCGGCACGGCCGGCTGAACCGCCGGCGCGGCGTCCGCCTGGTGGAGGCGATAGACATAGTTCGGCTGCGCGGCGGCGACGACCTGCTCGCGCTCGAGATTGCGGATCACGTCGCGGACGTCGCGGCCGTCGGCGGTGCGGAAGTGGTAGAGCGTGCGGCCCGTCCCGGCGAAGCCGTGCGACGCCACCATGGTGATGCCGTGCTTGCGGGCGGCCGACTCGATCTGGGCGCGCGGCACCGTGTCGGCGACCTGGACGACGACCTCGCGCGGGATGAAGCGGGTCTCGTCCTGCGGCGGCAGGCCCGAATGGAGGCGCTCGTGCGCGGTGCGGCCGATGCCGAATCCCGGCGGCGGCCCGACCGGCCGCGGCGGCGGCACGTAGAAGCGATGCCGCATGCCGGCCCAGGCGGCGGCCGCCGGCGAGCGGAAGCCGCCATAGGGGCCGACACCCGGACATGCACGGCGCCGTCACCGAGCGC
>NZ_NHSK01000117.1 GCF_016653355.1 Rhodoplanes elegans
GCCTGCCGTGCCGCCGCGGCCGGCCGCCGGCGAGGCTCCGCCGGCGCTGCCGCCGCCGGTCGAGATCCGGACTCAGCCGGTCCGCTCGGCGGCCCCGGCCGGTGAGGCCGGTCCGGGCACGGCCGCCGGCCCATCATCCGGCCAAGCGTCCACCGGAACGTCCACGCAGCCGCGGCCGGCCCGACCGTCCAACGCACAGGCGCAGCAGCAGCCCGAGGCGCCGTCTCCGGTGCGCTCGCTGATGCAGCAGCTCTTCAATTTCCAGTGAGGAATAAAGTCGATCACTGCCTCAGTCCGCGGACCGAGGCAGAGATCTTCAAACCGAGGTATCGCGTGACCGCGAGAGTCGTCTCGCAGACATGTCGCGCCGAGCTGATCAGCTCGCCCGCATCGCCGACGCGGCCGGTCGCTCGCTCGTCTCGTGGCCGCCGCTGCCGGAGCTGCTGCCGGCGCCGCCGGTCCGATAATGGTCGAGCACGAACAGCCGGATCGCCGAAGACAGGTTGCCGTGGCGACGTTCGGAGTCGATCGTCGAGACCAGATCGGAGAGCGTGACGTGCCGGGCGCTGGCGATCTCCTTGAGCGCCTTCCAGAAGGCATCTTCGAGGCTGACGCTCGTCTTGTGACCGGCGATCACGATCGAGCGCTTCACGACTGGGGACTTCATTCACCCTCTCCCGTCTCGAGGCGATGCTGGTCGAGCGCGCGGTTTGCCTTGTCCTTCCGGGCCGCGAGCACCGTCCGTTCCGCCTTCGGCATCCCATGAAGAACACGGTTCTGCCCCGCGCGTTCCGCCGCGTCTTCGCGGTCCTTGCGTTTTCGCACTCTGCGCAGATTGACGATTTCGCCCATGACGGTCTCCTTTCGGGGGTCTGTCCGGCCGATCCGGTCCGGCGGAGGGGCGCCGAAGGGGAACGACCGAAAGGAGGGAGGGCCCGCGCGAGACTCGCGACGGACCCGGCGACTATACGGCATTCCGGACGATTTGTTTCTGTGCTTCGCGTCGCGGTCGGGTGATGCCGGTCGGGTGATGCCGCTCAAGAATGCACCGTCGTCGCGGCCGGGTCGAGAGACACGGCTGATCACGTCGATGCGGCGTGTCTCTTCAGTCCGGTCGGGTCATCGCGCGCGGCTCGATCAGCCGGTCGAACTCCTCGGCCGTGACGTGGCCGAGCCGGATCGCCTCCTCGCGCAGCGTCGTGCCGTTCGCATGCGCAGTCTTGGCGATCGCCGCGGCCTTCTCGTAGCCGATCGACGGCGCCAGCGCCGTCACCAGCATCAGCGATCGACTCATCAGGTCGGCGATCCGACTCTCGTTCGCCTGGATGCCGACGACGCAGTTGTCCGCGAAGGAGCGCGCCGCGTCGGTGATCAGCCACACCGACTGGAGGAGGGCGAGGGCGATCACCGGCTTGAACACGTTCAGCTCGAAGTGGCCCTGGCTCGCCGCCGTGGTGATCGTGGTCTGGTTGCCGAAGACCTGGCAGCAGACCATCGTCACCGCCTCGCTCTGGGTCGGGTTGACCTTGCCGGGCATGATCGACGAGCCGGGCTCGTTCTCGGGCAGCACGATCTCGCCGAGGCCGGAGCGTGGCCCGCTGGCGAGCAGGCGGATGTCGTTGGCGATCTTGAACAGCGCCGTGGCGGCCGCCGCGATCGCGCCGTGCACGAAGACGACGGCGTCGTGCGCGGCGAGCGCCTCGAACTTGTTCGGCGCGCTGGTGAAGGGATGGCCCGTGAGGGCCGCCATCTTGCGGGCGAAGAGGTCCGGGAAGGCGGCCGGGGCGTTGAGGCCGGTGCCGACCGCGGTGCCGCCCTGGGCGAGCGGGTAGAGCTCGCGCAGCGCGGACTCGATGCGCGCCACCGCCGAGCCGACCTGCGCGGCGTAGCCGGAGAACTCCTGGCCGAGCGTCAGCGGCACCGCGTCCTGCAGGTGGGTGCGGCCGATCTTGACGATCGGCTCGAAGGCGGTCGCCTTCTCCTCCAGGGCGGCCTCGAGATGGGCGAGCGCCGGCAGCAGGCGCTCGGCGATCTCCTCGACGGCGGCGACATGGATGGCGGTCGGCACGCTGTCGTTGGACGACTGGCTCATGTTGACGTGATCGTTGGGATGCACGGGCGCCTTGGCGCCGAGCCGGGCGCCGAGGATCTCGTTCGCCCGGTTGGCGATCACCTCGTTGACGTTCATGTTGGTCTGGGTGCCCGACCCGGTCTGCCAGACGACCAGCGGGAAGTGGTCGTCGAACCGGCCGGCGACCACCTCGTCGGCGGCCGTGACGATCGCCCCGGCGATCTCCGGGGCCAGCAGGCCGAGCTCGCGGTTGGTCTCGGCGGCGATCCGCTTCACCCGCGCCAGCGCCCGGATCAGCGGCAGGGGGATGCGCTCCTCGCCGATGCGGAAGTTGCGCCGTGACCGCTCGGTCTGGGCGCCCCAGTAGCGGTCGGCCGGCACCGCGATCGGTCCGAACGTGTCGGTCTCGGTGCGGGTGGGGCCGGACGGGGCAGGG
>NZ_NHSK01000118.1 GCF_016653355.1 Rhodoplanes elegans
GCCGCGGCGGGAGCGCCCGCCTGCGACGGCTCGACGTCGCCGATCAGCGCGGCGAGCCCGCGTCCCAGTCGCGATCGCGGGGCGTCTTCGGCCATTCTGGTCTCCCGGGGTACTCGATATACCTTGTATGTGAAATTACCGCCCGAATGCTCAGCCGGCGAGCGGGCGGACGAGCGCCTTCTCGCGCTGGATCACCTCGGTGGCGAGCCGCAGATAGGCCTCGCTGCCGGCGCATTTGAGATCGTAGACCAGCACCGGCTTGCCGTAGGACGGCGCCTCCGAGACTCGCACGTTGCGCGGGATCACGGTGTCGTAGACCTTCTCGCCCATGAAGGCGCGCACGTCCTCGACCACCTGGCCGGAGAGATTGTTGCGGGCGTCGTACATGGTCAGCACGATGCCGTGGATGGTCAGCGCCGGGTTGAGCGCCGAGCGCACCTGCTCGACCGTCTTGAGGAGCTGCGACAGGCCTTCGAGCGCGAAGAACTCGCACTGCAGCGGCACCAGGATCGCGTCGGCCGCCGCCATCGCGTTGATGGTGAGCAGGTTGAGCGACGGCGGGCAGTCGACCAGCACATAGGTGAAGGGCGGCTCGGTCGGGTCGGCGTTGAGCGCCGTGATCGCCTCGCGCAGCCGGAACGAGCGGTCGCGCTCCTGGCCGATCTCCAGCTCGAGGCCGGCGAGGTCGAGCGTCGACGGCGCGATGGCGAGCCGCGGCACCGCGGTCTGCCGCACGATCTCGCGCAGGCCCGCGCCGCCGGCCAGCACGTCGTAGGTCGAGACCTCGCGGCTCTTGTGGTCGATGCCGAGGCCCGTCGAGGCGTTGCCCTGCGGATCGAGGTCGATGACCAGCACCTCCTCGCCCGTGGCGGCGAGCGCGGTGCCGAGATTGATGGCCGTGGTCGTCTTGCCGACGCCGCCCTTCTGGTTGGCGATGGCCAGCACGCGCGGCCGCGGCGGCGCGTCCGCATGCGGGAACGGCATCACGTCGCCGGGACCTTGGTCGGACATGTCAGTGGCTTTCGGTTCGGACCGGTCGCGCGCCGGCACGGGCCGTGCGGCGGCAGCGGGGCGGGTCCATCGGACGGGTCATCGGGCGCGCTCGAGGCCGCGGACGACGACGATCCGACCGTCCGGGCTGGTCACGCTCGGAACGAGATCGGCCGTGATCTTCCAAGATCTAGATGCCTGGGTCAATTCGGCCTCTACATCTTGACCCTTGGCGAGCAGGGCGCACCCTGTCTTGGTCAACAAAGGATAAACGTAGCCGAGCAAAACCGGAAGTGGCGCGAGCGCCCGCGCCGTGGTGATATCGGGGACGACCGGTTTTTTTCGATTGAAGTCCTCGATCCGCTCGGCATGGACGGTGACCGGAAGCCCGAGGTCCGCCGCGACATCGCGCAGGAACGCGGCCTTCTTCTGTGTCGCCTCGACGAGATGAAAGGCGGCGCCCTCCCGGTCGGCCAGCGCGCAGGCGAGCACCAGGCCCGGGAATCCACCGCCCGAGCCGAGATCGACGAAGGTCCGCGCCTCCGGTCCGATCAGCGGCAGGAGCTGCAGCGAGTCGGCGACGTGGCGGGTCCACAGCGTCGGGATGGTCGACGGCGCCATCAGGTTCATGATGGCCTGTCGCGCGATCAGCATCTCGACGAAGCGATCGAGCCGCGCCGCTGTTTCACGTGAAACGGGCGTCAGCGCGAGGGCGGCGGCGCGATCGGCGAGATCGATGGCCGGGAGCGTCTTGGCGGGCTTCATGGCTGCCGACCCGAGAGTCGAGGCCGGAACCGGCGCCCTTCGAGGCTCGACCTGCGGTCGATCGCCTCGGAGTGGCGGGATGAAGGATCTTCGGAGGAGAGCCCCCGCGTGCCCCAACCCAACTCCTCATGGTGAGGTGCCCGCGAAGCGGGCCTCGAACCATGTGGCCACGGCACCTCCACCCCGAGCGCGATCGCGGCAGTCACCGATGGCCACATGGTTCGAGACGCGGCCTTCGGCCGCTCCTCACCATGAGGGGCTAGTTCTCGTCTCTGCCGCGCGCCGCCCATCTAACCTGCTTACCCCTGCCCCGTCCCGGCCCGGCCGCGTCCCGGCCGCCGCAGATGCGCGGCGAGGAGCATCAGGGCCGCCGGCGTGACTCCGTCGATGCGGCCGGCCTGACCCAGCGTCGCCGGACGGGCGGCCGAGAGCTTCGCGCGCACCTCGTTCGACAGGCTGGTGACGGCCGCATAGTCGAGATCGGCCGGGATCGTCACACCCTCGTCGCGCCGGAACGCCGCGATGTCGGCGGTCTGGCGATCGAGATAGACGGCGTATTTCGCATCGATCTCGAGCTGCTCCCCGATCGCCGGGCCGAGGACGCGAAGCTCCGGCCAGAGGCGGGCGACATCGGCGAGACCGATCTCCGGGTAGGACAGGAGATCGAAGGCGCTGCGGCGCTGGCCGTCCTTGCGCAACGCCAGTCCCTGGCGTTCCGCCTCGATCGGGGTCACTGACAGCGACCGAGCGAGCGAGCGCGCCGCGTCGAGCGCCGCCGTCTTGGCACGATGCCGCACACTCCGCTCCGTCCCGACACAGCCGAGCGCGATCCCGCGGTCGGTGAGCCGCTGGTCGGCATTGTCGGCCCGCAGCGTCAGCCGGTATTCGGCCCGCGACGTGAACATCCGGTACGGCTCGGAAACGCCGCGGGTGACGAGGTCGTCGATCATCACGCCGAGATAGCTTTCGGCCCGGTCGAACACGATCTCGCCGCCGCCGCCGGCCCGCGCTGCACCATTGAGCCCGGCGACGAGCCCCTGCCCAGCCGCCTCCTCGTAGCCCGTGGTGCCGTTGATCTGGCCGGCGAGGAACAACCCCGAGAGCCGCCTCGTCTCCAATGCCGGCGTCAGCTCGCGCGGATCGACGTGGTCGTACTCGATCGCGTAGCCGGGCCGCGTGATCACGGCGCGCTCCAGCCCCGGAATGGTCGCGACCAGCGCGGCCTGGACGTCCTCGGGCAACGAGGTGGAGATGCCGTTCGGATAGACCGTGTCGGTGTCGAGCCCTTCGGGCTCCAGAAATATCTGGTGCCCGTCGCGCTCGCCGAAGCGGACGATCTTGTCCTCGATCGAGGGGCAATAGCGCGGACCCCGGCTGGCGATCTGCCCGGAGTACATCGGCGAGCGATGGACATTGGCCCGGATCACGGCGTGGGTCGCATCGACGGTGCGGGTGATGCCGCACTCGATCTGCGGCGTGACGATCCGGTCCGTGAGCACGGAAAACGGCTCCGGCGGATCGTCGCCGGGCTGCATCTCGAGCGCCGCCCAGTCGATGGTTCGGCCATCGAGGCGCGGCGGCGTCCCGGTCTTCAGGCGGCCAAGGATCAGCCCTGCCCGTTCGAGCGCGCCCGACAGCCCGAGCGCCGGCGCTTCGCCGACGCGCCCGGCCGGGATGGTGCGTTCGCCGATATGGATGAGGCCGCGCAGGAACGTCCCCGTGGTGACGACGACGGCTCCGGCGGCGAGTTCCCGCCCGTCGGCCAAGCGGACGCCGGTCGCCCGCCCGTCGCGAACCAGGAGATCGTCGGCCTCCCCCTCGATCACCGAGAGGTTCGTGGTCGCCCGGATCGCGGCCTGCATGGCTGCGGCATAGAGGGTGCGATCGGCCTGGCAGCGCGGGCCGCGCACAGCCGGACCTTTCCGGCGGTTCAGAACCCGGAACTGGATGCCGCCCTGGTCCGCGACCCGGCCCATCAGCCCGTCGAGAGCGTCGATCTCGCGCACCAGATGGCCCTTGCCGAGCCCGCCGATCGCCGGATTGCACGACATCGCCCCGATGGTCGCGAACCGGTGCGTCACCAGGACGGTGCGGGCACCCATGCGGGCGGCGGCCGCGGCCGCCTCGCAGCCGGCGTGCCCGCCTCCGATCACGATGACGTCGAAGCGTGTTTCCATGGTCGCGTCGGGGGTTGAGGACGGTGTTTCACGTGAAACACTCGAAACCCGGCGCCCAAAATGCGGCGCCGCCCCGCGCATCTATCACTTGCCGATGCAGAAATCACGAAAGATGACGTCGAGGATGTCCTCGACGTCGACTCGGCCGACCAGCCGGCCGAGCGACCGTGCCGCGAGGCGCAGATCCTCGGCGACCAGCTCTTCGCCCCCGTCGCGATGAGACATCGCCCGGTCGAGCGCCGCCACCGTTTCCTCCAGGGCCGCACGATGCCGCGCCCGGACCACCAGGGCCGGCTCACCGACCCCGACCCGCGCCTCGGCTTCGGCCGCGAGCGCGGCCAACAGTTCGGGCAGCCCCTCGCCCGTCACAGCCGACGTGAAGAACTGCCGCCCGGCGAGCCCGGGCGCGGTGGCCTCTCGGACTCCGGCCAGGTCCACCTTGGTGGATACGGCCCAGGCGCGGTCGCTAATATCTACCGGTGGGGATTCCGCAGCGCTTTGCGCGTCCTGAACCCACAGGACGAGATCGGCGGCCGCCGCCCGTTCGCGGGCGCGCCGCACGCCCTGCTGCTCGATCGGATCGTCGGTGTCCCGCAGGCCGGCGGTGTCGAGCAGCGTCACGGGCTGGCCGCCGAGGTCGAGATGCACCTCGACGACGTCCCGAGTCGTCCCCGGGATCGGCGACACGATCGCGGCTTCCCGCCGAACGATCCGGTTCAGGAGGCTCGACTTGCCCGCATTGGGCGGCCCGGCGATGGCGACGACGAAGCCATCGCGCAGCCGCTCGCCCCGCCCCCCGTCCGTCAGGGCTCGAACAATCTCGTCGCGCAGAAGCCTCACCTGCGCCAGCGCCGGCCCCAGGAGCTCGGTCGGGACGTCGGCCTCGTCAGAAAAGTCGATGCCGGCTTCGACCAGGGCCTGTGCCTCGATCAGCCGGCGCCGCCATCCCTCCGCCCGGTCGCCGAGCAGCCCTTTCAGATGGCTGAGCGCCTGACGGCGCTGCGCATCGGTGTCGGCGGCGATCAGGTCGGCGAGCCCCTCGACCCGGGTGAGGTCGAGCTTGCCGTTGTGGAACGCCCGGCGGGTGAACTCGCCGGCCTCCGCCATCCGGCAGCCCGGCACGGTGCCGAGGGCCTTCAGCACGCCGGCGATCACGGCGCGGCCGCCGTGCACCTGGAGCTCGGCCGTATCCTCGCCGGTCTCGCTCGCCGGCCCGGGAAACCACAGCACCACGGCCTGGTCGATCGCCTCTCGGGTGATGGGCTCCCGTAGCGTGGCGAGCGTCGCATGCCGCGGCTTGGGGATCCGCCCGATCAGCGCCGCGAGCGCCGGACCCGCCTGCGGCCCGGAGACGCGCACGACGGCGATCGCCGCCGGCGGTCGGCCGGACGAGAGGGCGAAGATGGTGTCACGTCTCTCCGTCATGCCGAGACCTGCTCCGACGTTTGCGCGGCTGCGAGGAGCGGCGGAGCGGGATGCTCCGCCAGAACCTCGCGCCGCACACCCGATCCGGCGTTGTCTTGCATCCTTGCCACAACCGTCTTACTCTCAATCCATGAAGACCCTGACCGTAAGGCTTCCGGACGCCCTCGTCAGCGAGATCGAGACCGAATCCCGTCTTCGCAACGTCTCCAAGTCCGATGTGGTCCGCGAGCGACTGACCGCGCGGCCAGAGGCGGCCCCGGCTGGACACGTTGCCATCGCCGACCTCGTCGGTAGCGTCGACGGGCTGCCGCCCGATCTCAGCTCGAACACGAAGGCCGCTCTGAAAGCCTCCGGCTATGGCCGCAAGCATTCTGGTTGATGCCGGCTTCGTCGTCGCGCTGCTGTCGCGGCGCGACACCGCCCACCCCTGGGCGGTCCGCCAAGCCGAACGGTCGCCGCCGCCCTGGTCGACCTGCGAGGCCGTTCTGTCCGAAGCCTTCCATCTTCTCGGGCGACCGGGATATCAGGCCCTCTCCGCCCTGATTCGACGCGGCGCCCTCGTAGCGGACTTCGCTTTTCAGCCCGATGCCGATCCGGTCGTCCGCCTCGTCGAAAAATACGCCGACGTCCCGATGAGCTTCGCTGACGCTTGCCTGGTTCGGATGACCGAGATCGTCGGCGATCCGCTGTTGCTCACCACCGACTCGGATTTTCGCATCTATCGGCGTCTCGGCCGGCGAACCATCCCCTGTCTGCTCCCATCCTGAAGGGCGCATCCCGCCTTCCCCGCGGCGCCGGCACCCCTCGCCGGCTCGGTGGTTCTCCTCCACAATGGCGAAAACCCCCGGAGCCCCGATGGACACCCCTGCCGACCGCACCGCGTTGCGTGAAAACCGCCTCGCCCACGAGACCAGCCCCTATCTGCTGCAGCACCGGCACAATCCGGTCGACTGGTGGCCGTGGGGTCCGGAGGCGCTGGCCGAGGCGAAGCGCACCGGCAAGCCGATCCTCCTCTCGGTCGGCTACGCGGCCTGCCACTGGTGCCATGTGATGGCGCACGAGAGCTTCGAAAATCCGTCGATCGCGGCGCTGATGAACGACCTCTTCGTGAACATCAAGGTCGACCGCGAGGAGCGGCCCGACATCGACCAGATCTACATGGGTGCGTTACACCATCTCGGTGAGCAGGGCGGCTGGCCCCTGACCATGTTCCTCACCGCCGACGGCGAGCCGGTGTGGGGCGGCACCTATTTCCCGCCCGCCTCGCGCTATGGGCGGCCCGGCTTTCCCGATGTGTTGCAAGAGGTTGCGCGGCTGTTCCGGGAGGAGCCGGAGCGCATCGACCACAATCGCAAGGCCCTGATGGGACGCCTCGCGGCGCGCGCCCGCGCGGATTCGGCCGTGACGCTCGGGGTCGCGGAGCTCGATCAGGTCGCCCGCCAGGTCGCCGGGCTGATCGACATCGGCAATGGCGGGCTTCGCGGTGGACCAAAGTTCCCGCAGCCGGCCTTGCTCGAGCTGTTGTGGCGGGGCGGCCAGCGGGTCGACACCGGCGAGGATTTACTGCAGCGCACCAATGTGTGTTTCGATCTGGTCAATCTTTCGCTCGAGCGGATGTGCGAGGGCGGCATCTACGATCACCTCGGCGGAGGCTTCTCGCGCTACTCGGTCGACGACCGCTGGCTCGTCCCGCATTTCGAGAAGATGCTCTACGACAACGCCCAGCTCCTCGAGCTCCTGGCGCTCGCCCATGCCCGCACCGGGCATCCCCTCTTCCGGCAGCGCGCCGCCGAGACGGTCGGCTGGCTGGTGCGCGAGATGGTGACGCCGGAGAACGCCTTCGCGGCCTCGCTCGACGCCGATTCCGAAGGAGAAGAGGGCAAATTCTACGTCTGGCGACCCGACGAGATCGCGGCCGTGCTCGGTCCCGAGGACGCCGACCTTTTCGCTCGGGTCTACGACGTCACCCCGGCGGGCAACTTCGAAGGGCACACGATCCTCAACCGGCTCGCGCTGCTCGACGACCACGCCCGCGCCCGGACCGGACGCGACTTTGCTTTGCGCCCGCTGGACGGCGATCTCGAACGTCGACTTTTTGCATTGCGTCAAAGTGTGTTAAAAGCGCGTGAACGCCGCGTCCGGCCCGGCCTCGACGACAAGGTCCTCGCCGACTGGAACGGCCTGATGATCGCGGCGCTCGCCAATGCCGGCGCGCTTCTGGACGAGCCGGAATGGATCGCCCTCGCCCGGCGCGCCTTCGATTTCATAGCGACGTCGATGACCCGGGACGGTCGGCTCGGCCATTCGTGGCGGGATGGCCGGCTGCTCTTCCCCGGCCTCGCCTCGGACCACGCCACGATGATCCGCGCCGCCCTGGCCCTGCACGAGTCCACCGGCGACCAATTTTTTCTAGACAGTGCCGTCGCTTGGCAGTCCGCCCTCGAAGACCATCACGCCGATCCGGACACCGGCGGCTACTTCCTCACGGCCGACGACGCCGAGGGGCTGGTCGTCCGCCCGGCCTCGACTCAGGACGACGCGATCCCCAACCACACCGGCCTCGCCGCCCAGAACCTCGTGCGGCTCGCCGTGCTGACCGGCGACGATGCCTATCGGGACCGGGCCGACCGGCTGTTCGCCGGACTCCTGCCGGTCGCCGCCGCCAACCTGTTCGGCCATATGGGGCTGTTGAACGCCCTCGACCTGCGTCTTCGCGCAGCGGAGATCGCCGTGGTCGGCGATACCCCGCACAATGCTGCACTCGTTGGTGCAGCGCAGCGCGTGCCGTTCACCGAGCGCATCCTGAGTCGGGCCGGCGACGGGGCCCGACTTTCGGAAAATCATCCAGCAAAAGAGAAAATCGCCGCAGTCGCGGGTGCTGCCGCTTTCGTGTGCTTCGACGGCCGCTGCTCGCTTCCGGTGCTGACGCCGGATGCCCTCCGCGCGGTCCTGGAGACGTCACGCTCCCGGGCCTGACCTCGGCTCCGCTCAGGCCGGCGCTCGGGTCCGGGCCAATTCTCGCCGGAGCACCACGAGCCCGGGCTGCGACGGCGCCCCGCGTCGGTCCGGCACGAAGCCAGACCGGGCGTAGAGGTCGCGCGCGATGGTCATCGTCTCGCCGACCTCGAGCACCATGGCGCGGTAGCCAGCCTCGGCGGCGGTCTCGATCAGCCCGGCGACCAGCTCCTCGGCGATGTGCAGACCCCGAAACGCCGGACGGACGAACAGCCGCGTCAGCTCGCAGACGCCGGTGCGGCGCCGGCGATAGGCCGCGACCCCGACGGGGTCCGGCCCGGCATGGGCGATCAGCACGCAGCCGTGCGGGCGGGCGTAGCGTCCCGGCAGCCGGGACGCTTCGCGCTCGAGGGTTTCGCGGGAGGAGGCGTCGCCCGACCAGGCGACGTAGTCGCGGAACAGACGCTCCACCAGCGCTCGGTCCTCGGGCCAGCGCGCCTCACCGACTGCCAGCCGCTGCGGGACCTCGCGCATCGCCTCACGTGTTCATCGAATCGAAGAACTCGCCGTTGGTCTTGGTGTTGCGCAGCTTGTCGAGCAGGAAGTCGATCGCGTCCATGGTGCCCATCGGATTGAGGATGCGGCGCAGGACGTAGATCTTCTTGAGCGTCTGGTTCTCGGTGAGCAGCTCTTCCTTGCGGGTGCCCGAGCGGGTGATGTCGATCGCCGGGAAGGTGCGCTTGTCGGCGACCTTGCGGTCGAGAATGATTTCCGAGTTGCCGGTGCCCTTGAACTCTTCGAAGATCACCTCGTCCATGCGGCTGCCGGTCTCGATCAGCGCGGTCGCGATGATGGTCAGCGAGCCGCCCTCCTCGATGTTGCGGGCCGCGCCGAAGAAACGCTTCGGCCGCTGCAGGGCGTTGGCGTCGACGCCGCCGGTCAGCACCTTGCCGGAGGACGGAACCACGGTGTTGTAGGCGCGGCCGAGGCGGGTGATCGAGTCGAGCAGGATCACCACGTCGCGCTGATGCTCGACCAGGCGCTTGGCCTTCTCGATCACCATCTCGGCGACCTGGACGTGACGCGAGGCCGGCTCGTCGAAGGTCGAGGAGATCACCTCGCCCTTCACCGAGCGCTGCATGTCGGTCACTTCTTCCGGGCGCTCGTCGATCAAGAGGACGATCAGATAGCACTCGGGATGGTTCGCCGTGATGGCGTGCGCGATGTTCTGGAGCAGCACCGTCTTGCCGGTGCGCGGCGGCGACACGATCAGGGCGCGCTGGCCCTTGCCGATCGGCGCGACGATGTCGATGACGCGGGCGGACAGATCCTTCCGGGTCGGATCCTCGACCTCCATCTTGAGCCGCTCGTCCGGATAGAGCGGCGTCAGATTGTCGAAGTTGATCTTGTGCCGCGCCTTCTCCGGGTCCTCGAAGTTGATCGTGTTGACCTTGAGGAGCGCGAAGTAGCGCTCGCCCTCCTTCGGGCTCCTGATCTGGCCTTCGATGGTATCGCCGGTGCGCAGGCCGAAGCGGCGGATCTGCGAGGGAGAGACGTAGATGTCGTCCGGGCCGGGCAGATAATTGGCCTCCGGGGAGCGCAGGAAGCCGAAGCCGTCCTGCAGCACCTCGACGACGCCTTCACCAATGATCTCGACGTCCTTCTGCGCGAGCTGCTTGAGGATGGCGAACATCAGCTCTTGCTTGCGCATGGTCGAGGCGTTCTCGACCTCGTGCTCGTCGGCGAACGCCAGCAATTCGGTCGGACTCTTCGACTTGAGATCCTGAAGCTTCATTTCCCGCATGCGGGTTGTCCTGTGGATCGGCGGGTCAATTCCGCTCGTCGCTGGAAGGGAGTTGTCGCAGGTCTTTGGGCAGACGGGCTTAGGCCTCTGGGCCCCGATGCTGCGCTTCGGCCCTGGGGGACCTTGATCGATTGCATCTGCCTGCGTTCGGGGAGATGGCGCCAACATAGGTAAAGAGGGCGAGGCACGCAAGAGCGTTGCCTGGTGAAAGGACGTGCAGGTTGCCGTTCAGAACGGCTTCACAATCACCAGGATCACGGTCCCGACCGCCGAAACGACACCCACGACGTTGAGAACCATGTAGAATCCGCGCCGGCTGCGAGCCTTTTCCAGGCCCCCGGGCCGGGCCAGCCGACGGGTCTCGGCCGATACGCTACCGTGCACGGCCGACAACACGATGACGAGCGCGAGCTTGCCGTGGAACCAGCCGCTGGCGATCCAGCCGCCCTCCGACACCAGCCAGCCGCCGAATCCCCAGGTCAGCACCATGGCCGGATTGACGAGATGCCGGATGATCCGGTGCTCGATCAGCCCGAGCATGTCGGCCGCCGGCCCGGGCCCCGCTCCGACATGCAGGGCGAACAGCGGCGGCAATGCCAGCATGCCGGCCACCCAGGCCGTCACGGTGACGAGATGCGCCGCCTTCATCCAGTCGTAGAGGTCGATCGGCACCACGAGGATCAGGCCGACCGCGGCCGCGATCGGGACCAGGAGCCCGATCACGGCCCGAAGCACCCGCCGGCCCGGCGAGGCGAGCTCGCCCCGTTGCGGACCGGCGCCGTCGGTCAACGGCCACGCACCCGCGCCAGCATCCGCTCGACGTTCTCGACCGACGCCTCGGGCGTGATGCCGTGACCGAGATTGAAGATGAACGGGCCGTCCCGGAAGGCTTCCATCACGGCATCGACGCCGCGATCGAGGGCGTCGCCGCCGGCGACCAGCAGCAGCGGGTCGAGATTGCCCTGCACGGCGACCCGGCTCTGGATGCGCTCGCGCGCGAAGGTCAGGTCCATCGTCCAGTCGAGGCCGACCGCGTCCACCGGCACCCGGTCGACGAAGCGCTCGAGCTGGGTGCCGGCGCCGCGCGGAAACGCGATGATCTTGGCCCCTGGCACCTGCGCCCGCACCCCGTCGATGATGCGCTTCGCCGGATCGATCACCCAGCGGTCGAACTCGGCCGGCGGCAGGATGCCACCCCAGGTGTCGAACAGCTGCACGGCGTCGACGCCGCAGCGGAACTGCTCGGTGAGATAGGTGATCGACGCCTCGACCAGGCTGTCGATCAGCCGCTGCATGGTCTTCGGGTCGCGATAGGCGAGCAGCCGCGCCGGTCCCTGGTCCGGGGTGCCCTGGCCGGCCACCATGTAGGTCGCGACCGTCCACGGCGCGCCGCAAAAGCCCAGGAACGTCGTCTCGGCCGGCAGCCCGGCTCGGATCAGCTCCACGGCCTCGAACACGGCCGCGAGCTTGGTCTTGTCGAAGGCGCCGGCATAGCGAGACACGTTCTCGGCCGTCACCACCGGCTCGAGCTGCGGACCCTCCCCGGCCGTGAACCGCACCGTCTGGCCGAGCGCGTGCGGCACCACCAGGATGTCGGAGAACAGGATCGCCGCATCGAACCCGAAGCGTCGGATCGGCTGGAACGTCACCTCGGCGGCGAGCGTTGGATTGTAGCAGAGGTCGAGGAAGCTCCCCGCCTGCTCGCGCGTCGCCCGGTACTCGGGCAGGTACCGTCCGGCCTGACGCATCATCCAGACCGGAGGCACCGCCTGCCGCTTGCCGGCCAACACGTCGAGAACTTTACGGGTCGGGATCGTCGTCGAGACGGAGCTGGGCATGTCGGGCCTGGTCATCTGCTCATTCAAAAGATTAAGTGAATCTTCATTGTTGAGTCTATTGGGGGCGGGAAAAGACTCACGACTCGGCTGTCCACACGGGATCCACCCTCGTCCACACCGTCATCCACCGTTCCGGGTCCGGAGGCAACCCCGCGGCCGGACGCCGGGAGTCTTTGTCGCAGAGGGACTTGGGCCGTGGGTCGACCGTCCCGGGGTGATACCATTGCCGCTCTCCACATTGAAGGCGTATAAATCCGGGACTCGTTCTCCCGTCTTGTGAATATGTGATCCGGGCCGGGCCGGGACGTGCCGCACCACCCCGTGGCGGTGACGGCGGAGGGGGTTTGTCCCCAGCCGTCCACAGTCGTCCCGAACGCCGTCCCTGGACCGCGATGAGCAAGCCGACCAGCTTCTTCCACCTGCACCTCGTCTCCGACTCGACCGGCGAGACGCTGATCACGGTCGCGCGCGCCGCGACCGCACAGTACACCCAGGTGTCGGCGGTCGAGCACGTCTATCCGGCGGTGCGCACCAACAAGCAGCTCGACCATGTGCTCGCCGAGATCGAGCAGGAGCCGGGCGTCATCCTCTACACGCTGCTCGATGCCGCCCTGATCGACCGGCTGGAGGCGACCTGCCGGGACCTCGGCCTGCCCTGCCTGTCGATCCTCGGCCCGGTGCTGCGGCTGTTCGAGTCCCATCTGGGCGCCGAGGCGACCCCCAAGGTCGGCGCCCAGCACGCCCTCGACGCCGAGTACTTCAAGCGGATCGACGCGCTCAACTACACGATGATGCACGACGACGGGCAGATGGCCGACGACCTGGAGCGCGCCGAGGTGGTGCTGGTCGGGGTGTCGCGCACGTCGAAGACGCCGACCTCGATCTATCTCGCCAATCGCGGCGTGAAGACCGCCAACATCCCGCTGGTGCCCGGCGTGCCGCTGCCGCCCGGGCTCGAGGATCTCAAGCATCCGCTGGTGGTCGGACTGTTCGCGAGCCCGGAGCGGATCGTCGCGATCCGCCAGAACCGCCTGCTCGGCCTCAAGGCCCATCAGGAGGACGACCAGTATATCGACCAGGACGCGGTCTCCGACGAGATCACCTATTCGCGCCGCCTGTGCGCCCGCAACGGCTGGCCGCTGATCGACGTGACGCGCCGCTCGATCGAGGAGACGGCGGCCGCCGTGATGGCGCTCTTGGCCGAGCGCCGCCGCCAGCTGGGCGGCGAGTAGGCGGTGTTCCAATGACCACGTGTCGTCATTCCGGGGCGCGGCGAAGCCGCGAACCCGGAATCCAGCGACCATTTCAGAGCCTCTCGGCTGGAGTCCGGGTCCGGCGTTTCACGCCGTCCCGGAATGACCGGGCTCCTTCGATGCGGAAGACGTGATGCTCTGGCTCGCCCCGACCCCGCTGGTGATCGCCTCGAAGAGCGCGGTGCGCCGCGCCATGCTGGCGGCCGCCGGCTTTCCGCTCGAGGTCGGCGAGGCCGACATCGACGAGCGTGCCGTCGAGACCCGCGGCGGGCCGGTGGCGCCCGACCAGGCGGCGCTCCTGCTGGCGCGCGAGAAGGCCCGCGTCGCCGTCGCCCGCTTCCCCGGCCACTACGTGATCGGCGCCGACCAGACCCTGGCGCTCGGCGACCGCCGCTTCAACAAGCCGGAGAACCGCGCCGCGGCGCGCGAGCAGCTCAAGGCGCTGGGCGGCCAGACCCACGCGCTCCACTCCGCCGTCGCGGTCGCCAAGGACGGGCGGGTGATCTTCAGCCATGTCGAGACCGCCCGCCTCACCATGCGGCGGCTCACCGACCGGTTTCTCGACGCCTATCTGGACACGGCCGGCGACGCGGTGACGACCAGTGTCGGGGCCTATCAGCTCGAAGGGCTCGGGATTCATCTGTTCGAGCGGATCGACGGCGACCATTTCACCATCCTGGGCCTGCCGCTGTTCCCGCTGCTCGCCTTCCTGCGCCGCGAGGGCTGCCTGGCCGGATGAGGCGGTGCCGGATGCGGCAGCCATGAGGGTGACGATGACCGCGACGATGCGAATCATCGGGCTCACCGGATCGGTGGGCATGGGCAAGTCGGTGACGGCCCGGTTGTTCTCCGAGGCGGGCGTGCCCGTGCACGACGCCGACGCCGCGGTCCACCGCCTCTACGAAGGCGACGCGGTCGCGCCGGTCGAGGCCGCCTTTCCGGGTGTCACGGTCGACGGCCGAATCGATCGCCCCAGGCTCGCGGCGCGCGTGCTGAACGATCCCGCCGCGCTGAAGGCGCTGGAGGCGATCGTCCATCCTCTGGTCCGCCGCGAGGAGGAGGCGTTCCTCGCCGCCGCGCGGGCCGCCGGGGCGCCCGTCGCCGTGCTCGACATCCCGCTGCTGTTCGAGACCGGCGGTGACGCCCGCGTCGACCATGTCGTCGTCGTCTCGGCGCCGGCCGATCTCCAGCGCGCCCGCGTGCTGCGCCGGCCCGGCATGACGCCGGAGAAGTTTTCGGCGATTCTCGCCAAGCAATTGCCGGATGCCGAGAAGCGCCGGCGCGCGGATTTTATCGTGGACAGCTCCGGCGGCTTCGATTCCGCCCGCGCCCAGGTCCGTGCCATTCTGGCCGCACTGCCGACTCGGGCGCCGCGATCGCGGCCGTCCGACCAGACGACGCCCTGAGCGCGAGGCCAGATGTCCATTCGCGAGATCGTGTTCGACACCGAGACCACCGGCCTCGACCCGTTGAAGGGTGACCGGCTGGTCGAGATCGGCTGCATCGAGCTGGTCGACCGCCTGCCGTCCGGCCGGACCTTCCACAAATACATCAACCCGCAGCGCGACATGCCGGCCGAGGCGTTCGCCGTGCACGGGCTGTCGGCCGAGTTCCTCGCCGACAAGCCGCTGTTCGCCGACATCGTCGCGGAGTTCGTCGCCTTCATCGGCGATGCCCCGATGATCGCCCACAACGGGATGTTCGATCTCGGCTTCATCAATGCCGAGCTGGACCGCTGCGGCATCCCGGCCCTGCCGCGCACCCGCATCGTCGACACGCTGCAGCTCGCCCGCCGAAAATTCCCCGGCGCCTCGAACAAGCTCGACGACCTTTGCGCCCGCTACCGCATCGACACGTCGCGCCGCGTCAAGCACGGCGCGCTGCTCGATTCCGAGCTCCTGGCCGAGGTCTATCTCGAGCTGATCGAGGCCCGGCAGGTCTCGCTCGATCTGGTCAGCGCCGACACCGTCGCGATGGAGGTCGGCGAGACGGTGCGGGCGGTCCGGGTCCGCCCGACCCCGCTCGCCCCGCGCCTCGACGCCGCCGAGCTCGCGGCCCACCGCGCCTTCGTCGGCACGCTCGGCGACCAGGCGATCTGGAAGGACTATCTGCCGGCCCCCGAGCCGGTGGCCGAGGAGACCCGCGCCGCCGGGTGAGGCGCGGCGCGGCGTCGGCAGGGCGATCAGCCGGGCATCCGGTCGCTGTCGTCCGGCGGCAAGGCGAGCACCGAGCGGGTGATCGGGAAGCGGTCGGCGAGCAGCGCGGCCTCGAAGCGGCCGGCATATTCGGACCACGAGATGCCCTGCTGGTGGCGGATCGCCGCCTCGTGCTGGCGCCGCCACAGCGCGTCGTCGGTGAGCAGGGCGACGGTGCGCTCGGCGAAGCGGTCCGGGTCGGCCTCGTGGAAGCCCGTGATCCCGTCGAGCACGCGCTCCGGCACGGCGGCGACCGGCGCCACCACGGCCGGCACGCCGAGCGCCTGCGCCTCGGCGACGGCCAGGCAGAAGGCCTCCACCTTGTGGGACAGGTAGACGAGCACGCGCGATCCGCGCATCGCCTCGATCAGGCCCTCGCGGGTCGCGCTCGGATGCACGACGACCGAGGCGCGCACATGCGCCGGCTGGTTCGCCGGCAGCAGCGTGCCGGACCACACGTCCCAGGCATTCGTGCCGGGCGGAATGTCGTGGACGCCGTAGACGTCCAGCACCGCGTCGGGCACGCGCGGCAGCACCTTGTCGGCCCAGATCTCGACGAGGCGCCCGAGGTTGCGCTGCGGATTGGAGGCGAAGATGGCGCGGCGCGGCGGCGGCGCTTTGAGCGGGGCGTGGCCACGCACGTCCTCGGGCAGGCCGAGCGGGATCAGGATCTGCGGATCGCGCCGCGGCAGGAAGGGCGAGTAGATGGTCACCTGGTGCAGGCTCTGCAGCACCGGCACGGGCCGGTACCACCAGACGCGGCCGATCTGCTTGTAGTGCTTGAGGTGGTTCGGCTGCCACAGCACCCAGATGGCGCGTCGCTTCGGCCGCTTCACGAAGCGCAGGAGGCGCGGATGCTGGCAGGCGACGTAGAGGTCGCAGGTCTCCGGCCGGGCGCCGGCGATCGGCCGCCACATCACGCCGTGGTCCTCCACGGGCGTCGTGCAGTTGGTGTAGACGGTCACGGCGTGACGGCGGCGCGCCAGCTCGCGCGCCAGCCGGATGACCGACGACTCGGTCCCGCCGAGCGGCTGCGTCTCCAGATGCGTGCCGTCGTATTGCCGCGTCGTGTCGGCGATGATGATCTCGGCCATGGGTCGGCCAGCACTCTCTCGGGGAGGAGGGGCTTCGCCCCGGTTCGCGCCGTCATAGCGCAGGCGAGCGTCGCGTTGAAGCGAGCCCGCATCTTGCGTGCGGCCGGCCGCGCCCCCAAAGTCGCGTCGGGCTCGGAAAAATCCCGGATTCGACCATGCACACCCGTTCGTTGGAGGCCTGGCAGCACGATCACGTCTTTCTCGGCAAGGGCCACGACGCCAACGAGCGGCGGACCTGGGCCGTGGTGGCGCTGACCGGCACCATGATGGTGGCCGAGATCGTCGGCGGCACGCTGTTCGGCTCGATGGCCGTGGTGGCGGACGGCTGGCACATGGCGACGCATGCCGGGGCGCTGGCGATTGCGGCCTTGGCCTACCGGATGGCGCGCCGGAACGCGCAAAATCCCGCCTACACGTTCGGCACCGGCAAGATCGGCGAGCTCGCCGGATTCGCCAGCGCCGTGGTGATGGCGATCGTCGCGCTGCTGGTCGCGTGGGAGTCGGTCGAGCGGCTGATCACGCCGGTCGAGATCGCCTTCGGCCAGGCGATCGCACTCGCCGTGGTCGGCCTCGCCGTCAATCTCGTCAGCGCCTGGCTGCTGTTCGACCCGCACCATCATCATCACGATCACGGGTTTGCCGGCCACGCCGCGCACGACGATCATGATCATGACGACGACCATCATGATGATCACGATCATCACGACGAAAGTCATGATCACGATCACCCGCACGACACCGACAACAATCTGCGCGCCGCGTATTTCCACGTTCTGGCCGACGCGCTGACCTCGGTGTTGGCCGTGGTGGCGCTGCTCGCCGCGCGCTATCTCGGATGGACCGTGATGGACCCGCTGATGGGGATCGTCGGCGCCGTGCTGATCACGCAGTGGTCGGTCGGCCTCTTGCGCGCCGCCGGCGGCGTGCTGGTCGACCGGGTGCCGGACGCCCGCCTGGTGAAGACCGTCCGTGACAAGCTCGAGGTCGGCAGCGATCGCGTCAGCGATCTGCACGTCTGGCGCGTCGGCCCGGGCCATCTGGCCGTGATCGCCGCGATCGTCAGCGACGACCCGCAGCCGCCGGAGGCCTACAAGGCGCGCCTCGCGGACCTGTCGGCCCTGTCGCATGTGACGATCGAGGTGCACGGCTGCGACGCGCACGACCACGACGCCGGCGACACGGTGCGCCGCCTCAGCGCGGCCGCCTGATGCGCACGTAGAGCGGCTCGCGCGCAGCGCGCGAGAAGTGCCTGCGGCCGTGGGCTCCGAGGGCTGCGACCTAACTTGGGATGGCGCCATTAGGTCCGGATAAGGTCCCCGGGCCGGGTCGTTAGGGCAGGACCGCGACTGCTTCCCTCCAAATTTGAGTTCGGTTGACGTGGCCACTTCTTATCGCGCTTCGGTTGCTGTATCCTTAATGGATCGTGAATGACCGCAGGCGGGCCAATTGTGTTAGATAGAATATCAAAGTTGATCCCGGCACTAGCGCTTGCTGCATTCAGCACATTGTCAATATTCAATCTTGGCTATTTCTGGTAAATAGGACTTCATTTCTTAGGTGTTATTGATTTCAATAATCTTGTGTATTCGTTTGCGTTGTCTCTCAGTGTAGTTTTACTACTTGTTTTAATCATGAATTTCTTGCGTACTCGGCTTGATCCTAGTAATTCATTTACGAAATTTCCAGGAATCAGTAAATACTTAGTGGTGTTTGCCGTTCTTAGCTTCCTATTAACTTTCCCAATCTTGATATTCACCTCATCTCCGATTCGATCGAGCGTGTTGCTCGACATCATATTACTGATCGGGTTTCTATTTGCATCTGCGGGGGGCCTAGGACACCTCTGGATCTCGCATCAAGAAGGCACCATTGTTGATCCGCTTGGCTGGTATCTGATCGGATTTGGCTCGCTTTTTGTTGTGTTTTTCCAATCTGGCATAGTGATGGCCGGGATCCAAATGGAGGATACGCGCGAATTGTATAGTTTATCAACAAAGTCCGGTGTAATTATAAACGCCAAAATACTAAGAACGTCTTCGAGCGGGTTCATTGTATATTCGGATAGATCAGTTCAATTCATCCCTCTTGCTGAGATTAGATCAGTGAAGACGGAACAGATGAAGCATTAGGTGTCCGCCTCCCGGAAGATATCCGCTCGCTGGTGCCTAACCCTGGCCAGCTGGCGAGCCGCGGCGGCGACCGCGGCGAGCGCGTCGCGCACCTTCTCCACAGGTCGCTCCACAGGTCGCTTGCTGATCTCAATCGCTGACTCCGCTGTTGACACCCCGAGTGCGAGTTCCGGATTTTACCACTGTCATGACAAGAAGCCGAGCTGGCGCGCGGAGCACGGGAATGTTGACCGATATTTTTGCCCGCCGTTATGGCACCTTGCCCTTGTGGAAGGCCTTTGAAGAGCCGTCACGTCGACTACTTGTCCAAACGTTTCAATTAGTTACCCAAATTCAACCGTACTATATAAATGGCAAGGAGTCGTTTGAAGGAAAGGTGTTCTGGGGAGCGCTGCACAACCTTCTTGCCAGAGAGCTGGGCCTGCAAGAACTCTCACCAAAGACGTGGGGCTATTGGACGCCCCAAAAGACATGGGCATCAGGCACTTATAGCATGCATTCAGTGTGCGAGCGGTGGATGCTACTGAACTTTGATGGGTCGATTGCTGCCGATCAACATATCAAAGAGCGACTTAGTTTAGTTGAAATCGGCTTTCGGATGCATGAGGGAACAATTGGTTTTAAAAGCCATCAGACGATGGCGGAGGCCGTCAAAAATGATGAGCGGGCACTGCGAAAAGGGTTTGTGACGTCTATGAGCTGCTTGGACAGGGCGAAGGCCTCGATCGATCTGATGAACCAAAGCTTCAATGACGCGGTCAACGAACTCAATGAGCGATTCAAGCACGCGGGCACACACCTTATACCAAAGGCCTCTGTGACTGACTCGCTGGGGATTCCGGGGAGCGGGCGGATGTGATTCGCTCGGCGCGGGAGGATTCGCGCCATGGCGACAGCGGTTGCTCTGCGGACGGATTTCTCGGCGGCCGATCTGCGGCGGCTGGCGGCGGCGTCGAAGAA
>NZ_NHSK01000119.1 GCF_016653355.1 Rhodoplanes elegans
CCCAGTAATCATATTCGCGTTGCGCGAACAGATAGCGCGCGTTCGGGAAGGTCGGCACCCAGCGGTCATTGTCGCGCCGCGTGTTCCAGCCGACGTGATCGGTGTGCAGATGCGTGCACATCACGATGTCGATGTCGTCGACCGACATGCCGGCGGCGTCGAGCGCCCGCACGGCCATCACCCGGACGCTGCACGGCTCCGACTGGGTGGCGAGCCGCAGCGGCTCGCCGTCGCGATGCACGAAGTCCGGCGCGCCCATCCAGCCGAACGCGTCGGTGAGCAGCACCTCGCCGCCGCGCCGGCCGTCGTCGTGCTGCAGCACCACGGCGGCGTCGAGCGCGCCGCGGTCGAGCTCGATCAGCGCGTCGGCCGAGGAGGCGATCCGCAGCTCCAGCACGACGTTCGGCGCCGCCGTGCCCATGCGGCGGAGCAGGGCGGGCAGCCCGGGGCCGATGACGTGATGGCTGACGCCGACGACGAGCCGCCGGCGCGCCGGCGCGAACGCCTCGACGGCACTCGCATGGGCGGCGACCAGGCTGCGGGCCGGCTCCAGGAAGGCCTGGCCGTCGGCCGACAGCCGCACCAGCCGCGGCGTGCGCTCCAGGAGACGACGGCCGAGTCGCTCCTCCAGCCGGCGGATCTTCAGGCTGACGGCGGACTGGGTGGTGTCCAGCGCCTCGGCCGCGCGGGTGAAGCTCTTCAGCTCCGCCGCCAGCACGAAGGCCCGGACCGCGTCGACATCGAGGGTCATGGCATCGTCTCGGAAAGGCGTCATTTCAAATCGAAATCATAGATACAACGTACCATGGCATTCTGAAATGGAAAGCGCGGCGCTAGGTTCGGGCGTGTTCGGCACCAACCCGAGGGAGATCACCGATGCCACTGACCCGCGTGTCCCTGCGCCGGGGCAAGACCGCCGCCTATCGACGCGCCATCCTGGAAGGGCTCTACGAGGCGATGCGCGAGACCTTCGACGTGCCCGAGGATGACCGCTTCATGGTGATCAGCGAGCACGACGACGACGACTTCGTCTATGGCGCCCACTACCTGGGCGTCCCCCGCAGCGACGATCTGGTGCTGATCCAGCTCACCGTCAGCAACACGCGCACGCTTGCCCAGAAGCGCGCCCTGTTCCGCCGGATCGTCGAGCGCCTCGGCGACAAGCCCGGGCTGCGGCCCGAGGACGTGTTCATCAACCTCGTGGAGGTCCTGCCGGAGAACTGGTCGATGGGGCACGGTCGCGCCCAGTACGCCGACCTCCGGGAGGCGGCACCCGACCGGGTCGGCGTCTAGGTCTGGACGGTCTCGCTCAGCGGCACGGGGCGCTTCTGCGGGTCCGCCTCGAGCGCGGCCGAGAGGTTCGCCTTGATGGCGGCGAGACCGTCGCTCAGCCGGTGCTGCTGGTCGGCCGTGAGCCCGTCGAGCATCTCGGTCCGGGTCGCCAGGATCACCTCGGTCACCTGCGCGATCAGCGGCCGCGCCCGCTCGGTCAGGTGCACGCGCCAGAGTCGCCGGTCGCTCGCCATCGGTCGGCGCTCGACGAGGCCGCTCGCCTCGACGTGGTCGATCAGCCGGCCGACCGTCGACTTCTCGATCTCCAGCGCGTCGGCGAGCTCCGACTGCGACAGGCCGTCCCGCCGGACCAGCATCGCCAGCACGGCCCATTGGGCGCGCGTCAGGCCGAACGGCTGCAGGCGGCGATCGATCACCTTACGGAGCAACCGTGCGGCGTCGCCGAGCAGGAACCCCAGGCCTTTGTCGTCTTCTTGAATGATCATCGGACCGCTCCTGAGTACAGCCGGGCGGCGCCGACCGGCAAGCCCCGACCGGTCAGTCGCCGCAGCGTCGCCGGAGGGCGGGGCAAGCATAAAGTAAGCAAGCCAACCGTTGCGACGCCGACCAATTCATGCCCGCCGAGCCGGCTAGTCTGCGGCGGCGCGGCAAATGTACTGTTTCGATCTTGGATAAGGGCAGCGTATACTGAATGTAACGGATCGGAACGAGCAGTCTATCTCGGCCGGATCCGATGTATAGTAATAATCGAAATCGTTCTGTCCTAGACAAAAGTCAATGATACGGGCGCCCTGTGCCGGCACAATGCCGTCGGTTGCTCGACCGGCGGGACGATCTGCCGGGAGCCCGCAGGGAGATTTCGATGGATGCCGTCGTGACCGGCTCGACAGTCAATGCCAAGCTGCGTACCTGGGTCGACGAGATGGCGGCCTTGTGCAAGCCCGATCAGGTGGTCTGGGTCGACGGCTCGCAGGAGGAGTACGACCGCCTGTGCGACATGATGGTCGCGGCCGGCACCTTCATCCGCCTCGATCCCGCCAAGCGTCCGAACTCGTTCCTGGCCCGCTCCCACCCGTCCGACGTCGGCCGGGTCGAGGACCGCACCTTCATCTGCTCGATCAATCGCGACGACGCCGGTCCGACCAACAACTGGAAGCCGCCGGCGGAGATGCGGGCGACCCTGCGCGGCCTGTTCGACGGCTGCATGGCCGGCCGGACCATGTACGTCATCCCGTTCAGCATGGGCCCGATCGGCTCGCCGATCGCCAAGATCGGCGTGCAGATCACCGACAGCCCCTATGTCGTGGTCAACATGCGGATCATGACCCGCATGGGCACGGCCGTGCTCGACGCACTCGGCCCCGACGGCTCCTTCATCCCGTGCATGCACTCGGTCGGCGCGCCGCTGTCGCCCGGCCAACAGGACGTGCCGTGGCCCTGCGACGGCGACATCAATCGCAAGTACATCGTGCACTTCCCGGAGACCTACGAGATCTGGTCCTACGGCTCGGGTTACGGCGGCAACGCGCTGCTCGGGAAGAAGTGCCTGGCGCTGCGCATCGCCTCGGTGATGGCGCGCGACGAGGGCTGGCTCGCCGAGCACATGCTGATCATGGGCATCCAGGCGCCGAGCGGCGAGAAGACCTATTTGGGCGCCGCGTTCCCGAGCGCCTGCGGCAAGACCAACCTCGCCATGCTGGTGCCGCCGGCGGCCTTCGACGGCTGGAAGGTGCTCACCGTGGGCGACGACATCGCCTGGATCAAGAAGGGCCCGGACGGCACGCTGCGGGCCATCAATCCGGAATCGGGATTCTTCGGCGTCGCGCCGGGCACCAACACCAAGTCGAACCCGAACGCGATGAAGACGATCGAGAAGAACACGATCTTCACCAACTGCGCGCTGACCGACGACGGCGACGTCTGGTGGGAGGGCATGACCGACCAGCCGCCGGCCCATCTGATCGACTGGAAGGGTGAGGACTGGACGCCGGGCTGCGGCCGCCCCGCCGCGCATCCGAACGCGCGCTTCACGGCGCCGGCCGGCCAGTGCCCGTCGATCGATCCGGCCTGGGAGGATCCGGCCGGCGTGCCGATCAGCGGCTTCGTCTTCGGTGGCCGGATGAGCAAGGAGATGCCGCTGGTGTTCCAGGCGTTCAACTGGAGCCACGGCGTTTATCTCGCTGCCACCATGGGCTCGGAGGGCACCGCGGCGGCGATCGGCCAGGCGGCGATGCGGCGCGATCCGATGGCGATGCTGCCGTTCTGCGGATACAACATGGCCGACTATTTCGGCCACTGGCTCAATGTCGGGCGCAAGGTGCCGAACCCGCCGCGCATCTTCCGGGTCAACTGGTTCCGCAAGGACGAGAACGGCAAGTTCCTGTGGCCCGGCTTCGGCGAGAACATGCGGGTGCTGAAGTGGATCGTCGACCGCCTGCACGGCCGCGGCTACGCGGTCGAGAGCCCGATCGGCTGGATGCCGCGCCACGAGGACCTCGAGTGGACGGGCCTCGACTATCCGGCCGACACCTTCTACGCGCTGATGGCGGTCGGCCGCGAGGAGGGCGCCAAGGAGGCGCATGCCCACGAGGAGCAGTTCGACAAGTTCTTCGACCGGCTGCCCAAGGAGTTCATCTTCGAGCGTGAGCTTCTGCGCTCGCGCCTGTGGCGCTCGCCCGATCGCTGGGAGCTGGCGCACGAGGACGTGGTGCGGCCGGCCGTCTGAGGATCGGACGGGCGGCCGGAGCGAAGCGTGACAGACCGAAGGGTCGCGGGCGGGCAGGCGTCAGGGTCGGGCGTCGCTCGCCCGCCCGGCGTCGGCCTGAACCGACGCCGCGGTCAGGCCCGGCTCACCACCACTTCAGCGCCTTGAGGGCGTAGCTCAGATAGTTGAGCTCCTGGCCGGCGGTCGGGGTGGTGCGGCTGACGAAGTCGAACACGCGGCCGTCCTTGATGCCGTAGTTGGCGAGGCGCTCGACCTTGCGGTTCTTGTCGAAATAGACGGCGACGACGCGGCGGTCGACCTCGTTCTGCGGCAGGAAGGAGGTCTGCTCGGCGCGCTGCGAGATGTAGTAGAAGACCTCGCCCGAGACGGTGGCGACGGTCGATGGGGTGCCGAGCACGATCAGCACCTGTTCTTGGGAGGCGCCGAGCGGGATCTGCTCGAGCGCGCCCTCGGGAACGATGTAGCCGCGCTGGTAGGTCTGGGTGATGCAGCCGCCGAGCAGCAGCCCGAGCGCGAGCACGGCGGCGGCCGCGCCGCGGGCGGTCCGGCGCCCCTGGCGTCGCCCAGGATTCGCCGCTGCGGTCGTCGGACCTTCGCTCGTCGCTTGACGCACGTCTTACCCCCAATCGGCGGCGGCCGTCCGGCCCGGCCACGACCCGTCTGGTCGCGACCCGTCCGCCGGCACCGGCCGGGACCGCCCCGAGGTCCCTGGCCACCCTGTCCCCAGTGTTCGGCCGCACCATTGTCGCCCTCTATGGCGCGATCGTGGCACATCGGGCGTTTGCCGCCCATATCTGGCCCGATGCGGCCGCGGGGGCGGGGCGGCGCGGCGTGACGGAGCGGCCCGGGCGGCGTAAGAGGAGCGCCGCCGGGCGGGCGAGCCGGTCCGGAAGCCGGCCGAAAGGGCCTGCCCGCAACATCGTTCGGATCGGTCGAACCGATTCTCGTCGCGTGAAGGAGTGTCGCCATGCCGAATCCCGATCGTCCCTGGAGCGTGCCGGTGCGCCTCGACGACGTGCCGGAGGACGGTCTCGTCGTGTCGCTGTCGGCCGACTCGCCGGTGCGCGAGGCGATCGCCCGGCGCGGCGGGCTCACCGGCCTGCCGCGGCTCGACGCACGGTTCGAGGTGACCCGGCGCGGCTCCGGCCTGCATGTCGGCGGCACCGTCTCGGCGACCGCCGGACAGACTTGCGTCGTCACGCTCGAGCCGATGGAGAGCGCGATCGAGGAGGAGGTCGACCTCCTCTTCACCCCCGACGCGCCCGAGGAGGAGCCGGGGCCGCCGCGCGACCCGGAGGCCGAGGATCCGCCCGAGCGCCTCGTCGGCGGCACCGTCGATCTCGGAGCGATCGCCACCGAGTTCGTCCTGCTCGGCATCGATCCGTATCCGCGCAAGCCCGGCGCGACCTTCGGGACCGTCGAGACCGGGCCGCGCGATCCCGGGCCGTTCGCGGCGCTCGCCGCCCTCAAGGAGAAGGGTGGCGCGGGCGGCGGCAGCGATGGCGGTGGATGAGCCGAGGGGCAACTCCGTATCGGTGATTTCAGCCATTGTCAGGCGAAGCGAACGCGGTATTGTCGCCGCCTCTTCAACCCAGCGACTGGTCCGCGTCGGCCGGTCACCGGTGCGGTTGCGCACCGCCGGCAACGTCGGTTCATGTCTGAGAAGGTTCGCATCGCGCTGGACGCCATGGGAGGGGACCACGGGGCCGCGGTGCCGATCGCCGGCGCCGACATCGCCCTGACCCGGCATCCGGACACCAGGTTCATCCTCTACGGCGACGAGGCCGTGGTCGGTCCGCTGCTCGATGCGCGGCCGGCCTTGAAGGCGGCGTCGCGGCTGATCCACACCGACGTCGCGATCAAGATGGACGAGAAGCCGAGCCAGGCGCTGCGCCATGGCCGCTGGCGCTCGTCCATGTGGCTCGCCATCGACGCCGTGAAGAAGGGCGACGCCGACGTCGTGGTGTCGGCCGGCAACACCGGCGCCCTGATGGCGATGTCGAAGTTCCACCTGCGCATGATGCCGGGCGTGTCGCGGCCGGCGCTGGCCTGCCTGTGGCCGACACTGCGCGGCGAATCGGTCGTGCTCGACGTCGGCGCCTCGATCGGGGCGGACGCGCCGCATCTCGCCCAGCTCGCCGTGATGGGCAGCGCGATGGCGAGCGTGGTGTTCGATCTCGACCGGCCGAGCGTCGGCCTCCTCAATGTCGGCGTCGAAGAGGTCAAGGGGCTGGAGGCGATCCGCGAGGCCGCCCAGCTGCTGCGCAACGGCGCCTACGGCCAGATCGACTTCAAGGGCTTCGTCGAGGGCGACGACATCGGCGCCGGCACGGTCGACGTGGTGGTGACCGAGGGCTTCACCGGCAACATCGCCTTGAAGACCGCCGAAGGGACGGCTAAACAGCTCGCCTCGTATCTGCGAAGCGCGATGAGCCGCACGCTGGCCGCCAAGATCGGCTACCTGTTCGCGCGGCAGGCCTTCAAGACCCTCAAGGACAAGATGGACCCGCGCAAGGTCAACGGCGGTGTCTTCCTCGGACTCAACGGCGTGGTGATCAAGAGCCACGGCGGCACCGACGCGGAAGGGTTCGCGGCGGCCGTCGATCTCGGCTACGACATGGCCCGCTACGAGCTCCTCGCGAAGATCGGCCGGACCCTCGGGCAGTCGGCGCCCGCCGCGGTCGCCGGAGAGGTAGCGTCGTGACAGTCATCCGTTCGGTCGTCCGCGGCTGCGGCAGTTATCTTCCGGCCCGGATGCTCACCAACCACGATCTCGCCGCCATGGTCGACACCAGCGACGACTGGATCGTCCAGCGCACCGGCATCCGCCAGCGCCACATCGCCGCCGCCGGCGAGCACACGTCCGACCTCGCCGTGAAGGCGGCCGAGCGGGCGCTCGCGGCCGCCGGCATGGCGCCGCAGGACATCGACCTGATCGTTCTGGCCACCGCGACGCCCGACAACACCTTCCCGGCCAGCGCCGTCGCCGTGCAGGCGCGGCTCGGCATCACGGGCGGCGCCGCCTTCGACATGCAGGCGGTCTGCTCGGGATTCGTGTTCGCCGTCGCCACGGCCGATTCGATGCTGCGCGCCGGCGACTTCAAGCGCGCCCTGGTGATCGGCTCGGAGACCTTCTCGCGCATCCTCGACTGGAAGGACCGCACCACCTGCGTGATCTTCGGCGACGGCGCCGGCGCCATCGTGCTGGAGGCGCAGGAGCAGGCCGGCACCACGGCCGATCGCGGCGTGCTGGGCGCCAAGCTGCGCTCCGACGGCCGCCACAAGGAGAAGCTCTACGTCGACGGCGGCCCCTCCACGACCGGCACGGCAGGCTTCCTGCGGATGGAAGGCAAGGAGGTGTTCCGGCATGCCGTCGGCATGATGACCGGGGCCATCACCGACGTGCTCGCCGCCACCGGGACGACCGCCCAGGAGGTCGACTGGTTCGTGCCGCACCAGGCCAACCAGCGCATCATCGACGGCTGTGCCCACAAGCTCGGCGTCCCGAGCGAGAAGGTGATCTCGACCGTCGCGCAGCACGGCAACACCTCGGCCGCGTCGATCCCGCTGGCGCTGGACACTGCGATCCACGACGGCCGCATCAAGCCGGGCGACCTGGTGATGATCGAGGCGATGGGCGGCGGCTTCACCTGGGGCGCCGTGCTGATCCGCTGGTAGCGCGACGCCTCCGGCCGCGTCCGGGCGTGGGCCGTCTCCGGCCCCGGCCACGCCCGAAAGAAATCCCATTCAAATCTTCTGCCGCGTCGCACGGGCGGTGTTGACCCCGGCGGGCGAAGCTCATATCGTTGTAAATTCAGTAACATATAAAAGTCTATGGGTAGGCGCTGGGGCCACGATGAGCGCGAAGACTGTAACTCGGGCGGACCTCTGCGAGGCCGTTTATCAAAGGTTGGGACTTTCTCGCACCGAATCGGCCGCTCTGGTCGAGCTGGTCCTCAAAGAGATCACCGACTGCCTGGAGCGGGGAGAGACCGTGAAGCTCTCCTCCTTCGGCTCCTTCGTGGTACGCAAGAAGGGGCAGCGGATCGGGCGCAATCCGAAGACCGGCAAGGAAGTGCCGATCTCGCCGCGACGCGTGATGGTGTTCAAGCCGTCCGCGATCCTCAAGCAGCGCATCAATACCGACGGCGCGGCGGAGCCGTGACCGCGGACAGGGTGGGGGGACTGGCGTGAACAAGGCGCCGGAAGCATTCCGCACCATCAGCGAGGTCGCCGAGGAGCTCGCGCTGCCGCAGCACGTGCTGCGGTTCTGGGAGAGCCGTTTCCCGCAGGTCCGCCCGATGAAGCGGGGCGGCGGGCGACGCTATTATCGTCCCGACGACGTCGATCTTCTGCGCGGCATTCGCCATCTGCTCTACGGCGAGGGCTACACGATCCGCGGCGTCCAGCGCATCCTGCGCGAGCAGGGCGGGCGCTTCGTCCAGACCGTCTGGCAGGAGGGCGCGCCGCAGCCCGAGCGCGTGCCGGAGCTGGACGGGACCGAGATCGAAGGCGCCGACCACGACGGCGAGGACGCCGAGGTCGCGGCGCTCGATCCGGGCGAGCGGGCCGAATCGGCGGCGTCGCCCGACGACACGGAGGCGCCGGAGCCGGATCTCGACACCGACCCCTACGGCCGCCGCGAGCCGTCCTTCGGTCCGCCGGCCGCCCCGGCGAGCCGGCTGCTGCAGCGAACGAATCACGTGCCGCTGGCGCGCGGCGAGGCGCCGCCTGCGCCGCTGCCATCGGCGCCCCCGCCCGCCACGCCTTTCGCGCCACCGTTCTCCCAGCCCGCCGTCCCGCCGGTCGTTGCGCCGCCTGTCGCGGCGGCGAGCCTGCGCGAGACGCTCCGCCCGGTCACGCAGGAGCCGCCGAACGACGAGCCGGACGACGCGCCGGACGCGCCGGCCGTGGTCGTGCGCGCCGCGGCCGTGCCGTTGCCGCCGGCCGGGCTCTCGGCCGCCGAGCGTGAAAAGCTCGGCGTCGTGCTGGGCGAGCTCGAGGCGTGCCGACGGCTGCTCGCCGAAACGTTGGCGGAGTCGGGGCGGGCGCCTTAGAAGAGACGGCGTCCCATTACCCGAGCCGCATGACCGACCTGACCTACGCGTACCGCGCGCATCCCCTCACGTCCGAGAAGACGTTTCGCCTGGAGCCCGATGCGCTGGCCTGGGACGATCGCGGCCGGCCGGGCCGGCTCGCCTTCGCCGACGTGGCCGCAGCCAAGATCTATCAGGAGCGCATTCCCGGCTCGGCCAAGTCCTACTGGGCCTGCGTGCTCTACCGGCGCGGCGGCACCGTGAAGCTCTCGGCCGCGCACCGCACCGGCCTCCTGTCCGTCGAGGACCGCTCGGCCGACTATCTGCCCTTCGTCGCCGCGCTCACCGAGCGGCTCGCCGCGGCCCGGCCCGGCCTGCCGATGCGCGAGCACCGGAGCCTGCTCGCCCGGGTCGATACCGGCGTCGGCCGGCTCGGGGTCGGGCTCCTGCGCCTCCTCGGCCGCTTCGATCTTCGCCGCACGGCGGCCGCGGCCGGCTGGCTGATGCGCAAGATCGGCCCGCGCCTGAAGGGGCACCGGGTCGCCGGCGAGCAGCTCGCCATGGTGTTTCCGCAGATGAGCGACGCCGAGCGTGAAAGCACGCTCGCCGGCATGTGGGACAATTTCGGCCGGCTGTTCGTCGAGTACGCGCATCTTCATCGGATGTGGGACTACGACTGGCGCGAGCCCCGGCGCATCGGCCGGATCGAGGTCGACGCCGCCTCGCACGCCGCGCTGATGCGGCTGCGCGAGACCGACGGGCCGGTGCTGTTCTTCACCGGGCACCTCGCCAACTGGGAGATCGTCCCGCTCGGTGCGCGGATGATCGACCGGGCGATCTCGGTGGTGTTCCGGGCACCGCGCATCGGCCCGTTCGTCAGCGAGATGATCCGGGCCCGCGAGGCCGGCGGCATGACCGTGATCGCGGCCGGCCCCGACACGCCGCTGCGTATCCGCGAGTCGCTGCGCCAGGGGCGCTTCACCGGCATGCTGGTCGACCAGCACTATGCGCGCGGCATCGACGTGACGTTCTTCGACCGCACCTGCAAGGTGAACCCGATGCTGGCGCGCTTCGCCCGGCTGTTCGACTGCCCGGTCTACGGCGCGCGCGCCGTGCGGCTGCCGGACGAGCGCTTCCGCTTCGAGCTCGTCGGCCCGCTCGACCTGCCGCGCGACGGCGAGGGCAGGATCGAGGTGCAGGGCGCGATGCAGCAGGTCACCGGCCTGATCGAGGCCTGGGTGCGCGAGCATCCCGAGCAGTGGCTGTGGCTGCACCGCCGCTGGCGCTGACGCGGCCCGAGGCTCCACAGTGAGCCGTCATTCCGGGGCGCTCGGGAGCGCGAAACCGGAATCCAGCCCGCAATGCCGAGGTCGCCGTTGGTTTCCGGGTTCGCGGCGGAGCCTGCGCCCGGACGGCGCGAAGCGCCGATCCGGGTGCCGCGCCCCGGAATGACAGTGAGCCGGCCGCGCTCAGTGTGCGGTCAGCACCGGGATCTCGGCATAGGTGAGGATGTGCCGGGTGGTGCCGCCGAAGATCATCTGGCGCAGGCGGCTCTGGGTGTAGGCGCCCTTGACGATCAGGTCGCAGCCGGCCCGCTGGGCGTGGTCCAGGATGATCGGACCGGCGGTGCGGTTGTCGCCGCCCTTGATCGAGGCGAGCGACGTCTTGATGCCGTGCAGGGCGAGATTGGCGGCGAGCTGCTCGGCCGACGGCCCCGGCACCACGGCGCCCTCGACGGTGAGGATCGTCACCTGGTCGGCGCGGCCGAGGAACGGCATCGCGAAGGCGGTGGCGCGGGCCTGCTCGGTCGAGCAGTTCCAGGCGATCAGCACGTGGCGCCCGACCGTCGCCGACGGCTTCGGCGGGGCGAGCAGGATCGGCCGGCCGCTCTCGAACAGCCCCGCCTCGAACGTGCTCATGTGCGGGCCCTGCGGGTCGGTGCTCGGCCGGCCCATCACGATCAGGTCGAAGATGCGGCCGTAATGGCCGACGAAATTGTCGCCTTCCGGCGCGTCGTCGAGCCAGGCCCAGCTCGGTGCGGTCTGCGGCCCGCGCGGCTGGCCGGCCGGCGGCGCCGCCGGCACCGCATGGTCGGCCATGAACTTGGCGAACAGGTCGCGCGACTGGCGGGCAGCCTCGGCGTTCTCCTCCTCGAAGAAGGCGAGCGAGGCGGAGGGAGCGACGTCCATGGCGACGACGGTCGGCACCGAGACCCGCACCGCGAAGCCTTCGAGCCGGCTGCCGAAGGTCTTGGCGGCCGTGAGCGCGGTCGACAGGGTCGACCACATGGCATCGTTGGGCTCGGTGGGGACGAGAATCGATTTCATGGCGGCTCGGACCCTCTGTGGCCGGTTGCGCCTGCGGGCAGGCCGGATCGCATTTCGTGATGAACGAGGCGCGTCCGCGGCGTGATCGATGCACGACACGAATAGGATGGAACCCGCCCTCCTGTCGAGCACGGCGGCGACTGTCGGACGATCGTGTCGCAGCACGGCGCGCGTCAGGGACGCGCCAAACTGGCGGTCTTTCCGCGGTCACAAACCAGCGCGCGCGGCGGCGTTCGGCGGGCGCCAATCCCGGGCGCAGCGCGCCGCGAACCAGGCCCCCGGGGACGATCGGACGTGGTCGCGTCCTCGCCGCCCGTCATGCGGACACCCGTGATGCGGCCCCTGGGTCCCCGCTCTCGCACTTAAGCGCTTGGTTGGGAGCTAAAGCAGTTTCCGCTGTAGTCGACCCACACTCCGCTCATCCCCCCGCAGGCGGGGATCCGGAGTCACACGTCGTGGCGCCCCTGGGTCCCCGCCTTTGCGCTACGGGATGAACACATCGCGTTCCACGCATGAGAGCGTCGTGCGCGGGCCCGACCCGCGCATCCATCACCTTCACCAAGATTCATTTGGTCACAGAGAGATGGATCGCCGGGTCAAGCCCGGCGACGACGTCGGAGTGAGCGGCCGGCGTGTTTGCCTCTCACTGAAACTTCGGAGCTTCAGAGTTGTGTGCATCCCGTAGCGCCTTCACGGGGACGAGCCGAAGTCGGTTCCGATTCATCACCGCCGAAAGCTGCTCCCAGGCAAAGCCTCTCGGAGGTCGTCGTCCGCGCATGCGAGCATCAGGAGCGCGTTCGGTGGCCTGATCACGGTGCCCGTCGATCTGATCACGTCGGACCATCGAGGTGAGCGGAGAAGAGGCGTCCAGGACGACGCCCGAAGGTCGCGAGCGATCTGACAACAACAAAAAACGCTCGCTGCGGGGCAGGAGCGTTCGGTCGGTGTCCGGAAATTCTGAAGAGGAAGGCGATGATCGGAAGCGGTCTATGTGGGCTTTGCCTCACTGATGCAGCCCGAGGGGACCGCTTCCGACCTGATCCGTTGTGGGGGTAGCCGCTTCACCGAGATCCCAACGAAGACCATCAGTGTTTAACGCGGCTTTGCGAGCCCGGTGGCATTTCACCTCCCGCTCTCTGCGCCGGTGCTCACGAGCTGGGTAACAGCGCGTCAGCCGCCTGGCTCATCATCGGCTTCGACCAGTTCTTCGGATCAGTGGATCGACCGGAACCATCTCGAAGCTGACGATGAGATCGTCGCGCCGATGCCGGGTTTTGTCAAGACGATCGCGACTCGATGGGTGAATTTCTTGTTGCGATCGTCGGATGCCCGACCACTGCGCCGCAGCATCGCGACCCGACGCCCGCGGCGAGCAGAGGGCCGACGCAGCGAGCGCGGCCGGAGGTGCAGACACCACGCCACCGACCATCTCCGCCGCGCTCGTCGCGGCGCGGCCGCGCCGCGAGCACGCCGACGGCGTCGTGATATCTCACGTCATCTGATCACGTGATCAGCGTCCGATCAGGCGAGCATCGTCGCGACCGCGGTGACGATCCGCGTGTCGGTCGGCTCGACCGGCGTGCCGAACGCCGCGGCGATGCGGCCGTCGCGATCGATCAGGTACTTGTGGAAGTTCCAGCGCGGCGTGTCGAGCGGCCGCTCGAGCGCGGCCCAGCGGTAGAACGGATGCGCGTCGGCGCCGCGCACGCGCGTCTTCGCCGCGATCGGGAAGGTCACGCCGTAACGATGCGTCGTGTGATCGATGCTCGCCGGATCACCGGGCTCCTGGCCGCCGAAGTCGTCCGAGGGGACGCCGACGACGAGCAGGCCGGCGGCGCCGAAGCGCTTCCACAGCGCCTCGAGCCCGGCATATTGCGGCGTGTATCCGCACAGCGACGCCGTATTGACGACGAGGATCGGCTTGCCGGCCTGTGCCGCGAGCCGGATCGGCTCGCCCTCGGGCCGGGCGAAGCTGTGGGTCCACGCATTGGCGCGGCTGCGGTCGGTCGCGCGGGCGGCCGGCATTGCGCCGGCCGTGGCGGCGGCCGCCACGACGGATCCGAGAAGGGCTCGACGGTCGATGGTCACGACACGCCCCTTGTTGAACGAGAATCGCGCGATCTGATCACGTCGGCTCGTGATCACAAAGCGGCGTGATCACCAAGCCGCCGCGATCGACCGTCAGTCGGTCGCGCTGAGCTGACCCATGGCGTCGCGGTGCAGTTCGCCGATCTTGCTCGCGACGGCGTCGCGCGAGATCGGCACGCCGGCGCGGTTGAGATCGTACCAGAGCTTCTGCACGATCGCCTCGCTGCCGTTCATCGTGCCGGAGGCGTGCACCTCGGCCGCATAGATCGCCAGCGTGTCGTCGCGCATCCGCATCAGGCGCCCGGCCCACAGGCCGGCCAGCGCGTTGCGGCGCGCCGGGATGCTGTCGCGGGTGTCGGCCTCGGGGCACCAGTCGCGCGTCGTGGCGCGGCGGGCGATCGTCTCGACTTCCATGGTCATGCGGGGTCTCCTCCGGTCCCTCGATACGACGGCTCCTGGTCGATACGCCGGAGCACCGGCCTTGGAGCAGTCTGCGATCGGCCCGGTTCGATGCGGCCCATGCGACACGGCGTGTCGGGCCCCGGCCTCGTCCGGTCCTGATCGGGAGGAGTACTTATAGACGAACGTCGCATCTGTCCAGCGACGGGAGGCCGCGCCTGGCCGCACGGGACGGGAGTAGCCGCATCGGTTTAGCCGGGCGGCCGGCACACGCGCCCTCGAACCCGGATGCGCATCGCGGGCACCAATCGCGATCGGACCGCCGGCCCCCCGGCGGTCGCACCCTCGCGACGGGAGGAGGCCGATGGGACCAAGGCCGATGGCACGACGACTGCGCGTTCTGACGGTGGGGCTGCTGCTGGGCGGGCTCGGCGCCGCGACGGCGAACGCCCAGGGCGAGTATCGCGGCACGCCGGCCCAGCAGCGGGCCTGCCGGCCGGACGTGTTCCGGCTGTGTGCCGGCGAGATCCCGAACGTCAAGGCGATCACGGCCTGCCTGGCCGCCCGGGTCAGCCGGCTGAGCCCGGATTGCCGGGCCGTGTTCGAGGCGGCCGGGTACCGATAGTCGAGGGCGACACCGTCGCGGCCGGAGGTCGACCTTCGGCCCGCTTGTTTGTGGGCGCCGCGTTCCGCACAATCCCGTCCGGGCGAGGGCGGGCATGGACGCGGGACGGATCGCGGCACGCGACGAGCAGATGATGCGCCGGGCGATCGCGCTCGGCCGCGACGGCGGCCGGCGCGAGCTGCCGTTCGCCTGCGTGGTCTGCCGCGACGACGAGGTGATCGCCGAAGCGACCAACGCTGTGCGGCAGGACCGGGACGTCACCCGCCACGCCGAGATCGTCGCGATGGCGCAGGCGCGTCGCGTGCTCGGCCGCCGCAGCCTCGCCGGCTGCACGCTCTACACGACGGTCGAGCCGTGCGCGATGTGCTCTTTCGCGCTCCGCGAATCGCGCGTCGGCCGGGTCGTCTTCGGGCTGCGCTCGCCGCTGATGGGCGGCCATTCCAAGTGGAGCATCCTGTCCGACCCCGAGCTGTCGCGCGCCATGCCGGAGGTGTTCGGGCCGCCCCCCGAGGTGCGCTCCGACCTGCTCGCCGGCGAGGTGGAGCGGAGCTGGTTCGGCTGGAACCCGCTGATCTGGACCATCATCCGGATGCGCGGCTGCTTCACGGTGCATCACGGCGGGGCGTCGCCGGCCGTGGCGCGGCCGCGCCGGCGCATGCTGCGGGCGCTGTTTCCCGGATTCTGATCCCGCGTCACCGTTGCGCCGTGGCATCCGCCGGCGTGCCGGCCGGGTCGGCGCCGCCATGGGCGCCGCGCATCGGCAGCATCAGGCCGAGCATCAGGCAGGCGAGGAACACCAGCGCCAGGGCGATCGCCAAGGTCCGGCCGGGGCCGGCCGGCAGCGGGGGGAGCGAACGGACGGTCATGCGAGCCTCCTCGAAGCAGACGACCGCGACGCAGAACACTTCGAACAGGGACGGCCTCGAACGGAGATGTCCTCGAACGCGCCGGTCGGGCGGCTCATCGGCCCGGCACCAAAAGCCTGCGCCGGTGCCGCGGCGGCGCCATGCGCCACGTCAACAATCGGCGTTCGTCGCGGGTTCGGAACGGCGCCGTCACGCTTCGGGCCGACCCGCCGACCGGCAAGACGGCGGTAACCACCGCAGGCGTCGCGGGCGATCGCGATGCCGAGGGCTCGAACGCGACGACGGCCCGGCGCGACAACACCACACCTCCGCAACGGACCGCGCCGATGTCGCCGCTCGAACGCCTCGCCTACGCCGCCGCCGGCCTCGCCCTGGTGCTCGGCGGGCTCGTCTCGACCGAGCTCGGCGCGTCCCGTCGGCTCGCTGCGGCAACGCCGGTCGTCGCGGCCGGTGCGCCGTGCATGATCGTTCCGGACTGCCTGCGCCCGTCGCGTCCGGCGGGGGGCTGAGGCGGCCCATGCCCGAGCCTCGTTCGGTCGCGCGCGTGGCCGCGTGCTCAGCCCCGGCGCAGGCGTGCGACGAGGCCCTGGTGGCCCTGGCGCATCACCACGTCGTGGTTCCAGGTGAAGGCTCTTCGCGCGAGCGGGGCGACGAGACGCAGGCCCGGCGCCGCGACCGTGACGGTCCAGTCGTAGGTGACGCGGGTGCCGCCGCGCGTCGCGGCGAGCCGCCAGCGGCCGGTGCCGTCGAGCGTGCCGGAGGCACGCCCCTCGATCAGCGCCAGCGGCTCGACCCGGGTGGTGAGGATGTCGAAGGCCATGCGGAAGGGCAGGGCCGTCTTCCACTCGAAGCGGAGGCGCGAGCCGACGCCGGAGGCTTCGCCCGGATCGATCACGTCGGCCCGGATGACGGCGGGCCACCACGCCGGCCAGTCCTGCGGCCGCATCAGCTCGGCCCAGACCCGCTCCGGCGCCGCCGGAACGTCCCAGGTCGTCAGCAGATGAAAATCGGCGCGCGACATGCGCGATCCTGCGCCGGCGAATGCGGCCCGGCGAGGGCGCCGCCGGTCGTGCCGCTCGATTGCTCCGTCGTGCTTCACCCGCCGCAAACGCTTTCCGCGTAGGCTGTTCCTCCTTCCGATACCGCTGCCCTGTTGCAGACGCAGAGAGGCCGACATGGAAGTGCTCGCGCTCTTGGCCGCCGTCGCGGCGATCATCCTGGCCTGGAGCGAGACGCGCCGCGTCGCCGAGCTGAAGGCGCGGCTCGCCGGGCTCGAGCAGCAGATGATCGCCTTGCGCGAGGAGGTGCGGAGCGAGCCGCCGGTCAGGCCGGTGCGCCGCGAGGACTGGCGGCCGGACGCGGGCGCGCCTGCCGCGGAGCCCGTGGCCGAGCCGTCGCCACCGTCGCCGCCCGAAGCGACCGGGACGAAGGCCCCCGACGAGACCGCGGCCGCCGCCGCGCCGCCCCAAACGCCCGTGCCGCCGGTGCCCCCGCGTCCTGTTCCGCCGTCCTCCGTGCCGCCCGTGCGGACCGCCGCCGCGACCGGCGCCGTCGCGCCGCCTCCGGCATCGGCGCCCGCTCCGGTGTCCGCGCCGGAGCCCGAGCGCGGCTTCGAGGAACGCTTCGGCACCCAGTGGGTCGTGTGGATCGGCGGCGTCGCGCTGGCGCTCGGCGGCATCTTCATGGTCCGCTACTCGATCGAGCAGGGCCTGCTCGGTCCCGG
Organism: Rhodoplanes elegans; assembly: GCF_016653355.1. Taxonomy (GTDB): domain Bacteria; phylum Pseudomonadota; class Alphaproteobacteria; order Rhizobiales; family Xanthobacteraceae; genus Rhodoplanes; species Rhodoplanes elegans. The sequence goes on from NZ_NHSK01000119.1 coordinate 17,083, forward strand.
CGTGCGGGTGACGCTCGGCGCGCTGCTCGCCGCCGCGCTGGTCGCCGCCGGCGAGTGGACGCGACGCAACGAGGTGCGCCTCGGCGCCGTCGCGGTGCCCAGCGCGCATGTGCCGAGCATCCTGACGGCGGCCGGCACCACTGTCGCCTATGCGACCGTCTACGCCGCCTATGCGCTCTACGGCTTCCTGGCGCCGCCCATCGCCTTCCTGCTGCTCGGCGTCGTCGCGCTGGCGACGCTCGCGGCGGCGCTGCTGCACGGCCCGGCGCTCGCCGGGCTCGGGCTGGTCGGCGCCTATGTGACGCCGCTCCTCGTCTCCACCGAGGAGCCGAGCTTCTGGGCCCTGTACCTCTATCTGATCGTCGTCACGGCGGCCGCCTATGCGCTGGCGCGGGCGCGCCTGTGGCGCTGGCTGGCGCTGACCGCGGTCTGCTTCGCGAGCGCCTGGACGCTGCCCGGCATCGCCGAGGCGGCGGTCGCGACGGCCGTGCCGCACGCCGTCTACATGGTCGTCGGTTTCGCGCTCGCCGCCACCCTGATCGTCGCCGGCCTGCTGTTCGGGCCGACCGCCGAGCCCGACACGGTCGACGAGATCTCCTCGCTTTCGCTCGCCGCCTGGCTGGTGCCGGCCGGGCTTTTGACGATGGTCAGCGGCCACGACTCCGTCGCGCTAACCGGCTTCGTGCTGCTCGTCGTCGCCACGGTCGGGATCGCCTGGCGGAGCACGGCGGCGCTCGGCGCCGTGCCGGTCGCGGCCGTGCTCGCCGTGCTGGTGATGGTCGAATGGGCGACCGAGGCACGGCTCGACAGCCTGATCGCGCCGGCCGGACCCGTGGCGGGCGCCGTGCCGGAGCCGGTGCGCGCCTCATTCACGCTGCATCTCCTCGCCGGCTTCGGCTTCGCGGCGCTGTTCGGCGTCTCCGGCTTCTTCGCTCAAGGCCGCAGCGAGCGGCCCGTGATCCCGCAGATATGGGCCTGGTGCGCGATCGCGACGCCGCTGACGATCCTGATCGCGCTCTACTGGCGGATCGCCGGCTTCGACCAGTCGATCCCGTTCGCCGGGCTCGCGCTGCTGCTCGCCGCGCTCTTCGCGGTGGCGACCGAGACGCTGGTGCGGCGTCCGGACCGGCCCGGCCTCGCGGCGGGGCAGGCGATCTTCGCGGTCGGCACCATCGCGGCGCTGGCGCTGGCGCTGACCATGGCGCTGGAGAAGGGCTTCCTCACCATCGCGCTCGCCCTGACGGTGCCGGGCATCGCGCTCGTCGAGCGCCACCGGCCGCTGCCGGCGCTGCGCTGGCTCGCTGCCGCGATGTCGCTCGTGGTGCTCGCCCGCATCGGCTGGGAGCCGCGCATCGTCGGCGATGCGGTCGGCGACACGCCGATCCTCAACTGGCTCCTGTGGGGCTACGGCGTGCCGGCGCTCGCCTTCTGGACCGCCGGGCATCTCCTGCGCCGGCGCGCCGACGACGCCGCGGCCCGCACCGTCGACGTGCTGGCGATCCTGTTCACGGTGCTGCTGGTCACGCTGGAGATCCGCCATTTCGTCCAGGGCGGCGACGTCTACGCCGTGCCGCGGCGCCCGCTCGCCGAGGTCGGCCTCCAGGTGGCGGCGTGGCTGGCGCTGGCCATCGGGCTCGAACGGCTGCGGCTGCGCACCCGATCGATCGTGCACGATCTCGGCGCGCTGGTGATGGCCGTGCTGGCGCTCGTTGGCATCGTCGGTGGGCTGGTCGTCGTCGCGAACCCGCTGATCACCGGCGACGCGGTCGGCGGGCCGGTCGTCAACCTGATCCTGCTCGGCTACGGCGTGCCGGCCGTGCTGGCCGCGACGCTGGCGCTCGTCGCCCGCCATACCCGGCCGATGGCCTACCGGGCGGTCGCCGCGACGGCCGCGGTCGGCCTCGCGCTGATGTGGCTCAGCCTGGAAATCCGCCGCGTCTATCACGGCGCGGTTCTGACCAGCGGGCCGACAGGCGATCTCGAGCAGTACACCTATTCGGCCGCCTGGCTCGGCTTCGGCGTCGTGCTCTTGCTCGCCGGCATCCTGCTGCGCTCGCAGCCGGCCCGGCTCGCCTCCGCGGCCGTGGTGACCCTGACGGTCGGAAAAGTGTTCCTCTACGACATGGCGGGACTGACCGGCATGTTCCGCGCCTTGTCCTTCATCGGCCTCGGCCTAGTCCTGGTCGGCATCGGCCTCCTGTATCAGCGCCTGCTGTTCCCGCGACGGCCCGCACCGTCGCCGTCGCCGGCGACGACAGACACGCCGCCGGAGGGCGGGGGAGGGATCCCGTAGCAGTCGCCGAGACACGACCGGTCGGTGGTCGTCGTTCGCGGAGGCGAGGGATTTGACTCGGTCATTCCGGGGCAGCGCACCGCGCCGAACCCGGAATCCAGCCGAAAAGGTGGAGCTTCTCGCTGGATTCCGGGTTCGCGGCTTCGCCGCGCCCCGGAATGACGCGACGTCACGATGCGATCAAACGAAAAAGGCGGAGCCGCGGCTCCGCCTTCGTGCTTCTGCGTCGGCTTTCTTCGCCATGATGGCGAGGGCCTCAGCTGCGTCCGCCGCGGTCCAGTCCGGCCAGCACCGCGCCGGCGCTCGCCTTGACGCGGCCGATCTGTGCCTCGACGGCGTCGATGCGGGACGCGACGGCGGCGAGCTCGCCGCGGCACGCCGCGACGCTGCCCCGCCAAGCGCCGAGCAGCGCCTCGACCTCGGCTAGATGCGAGCGGCGGATGCGCAACGCCGCCGCGGTTTTCGCGGCCGCATCGTCCGGGCCGCTGGGCGGAGCCGACGCGCGCATCGTCGTGCCCGCGTCCATCGTCGCGCTCAAGCCGCCCGCACCGTCGCCATGAAGCGATCGACCTCGGCGCGCAGCCGGTTGCTCTCCATCGAGAGGGCCTGGGCCGAGGACAGCACCTGGGCCGAGGCGGAGCCGGCCTCGCCGGCGCCGCGGTTGACCTCGTCGATGTTGCTGCTCACCTGGGCGGCGCCCTGCGCGGCCTGCTGGATGTTGCGCGCGATCTCGTGGGTCGCCGCGCCCTGCTCCTCGACGGCCGCCGCGATGGTCGCCGAGATCTCGGCGATGCGGCCGATGGTGCCGCCGATCTCCTTGATGGCGGCGACCGACTCCTGAGTCGCCGTCTGCATGCCGGCGATCTGGGCGGCGATGTCGCCCGTGGCCTTGCCGGTCTGCGCCGCGAGCGCCTTCACCTCCTGGGCGACGACCGCGAAGCCCTTGCCGGCCTCGCCGGCCCGCGCTGCCTCGATGGTGGCGTTCAACGCCAGCAGATTGGTCTGCTCGGCGATCGCCGTGATCAGCTTGACGACGTCGCCGATGCGGCCGGCGGCCTGCGACAGCTCGCCGATGCGGCCGTCGGTCTTCTCGGCCTGCTTGACGGCCTCGCCGGCGATCCGGGTCGCCTCCTGCACCTGGCGGCCGATCTCCGCGACCGACGACGACATCTGGTTGGTGGCGGAGGCGACCGACTGGACGTTGGCGGTCGCCTGGCCGGAGGCGGCTGCGGCCGAGGTGGAGAGCTGCTGGGTCGTCTCGGCCGTGCGGGTCAGGCTGCCGGCGGCGGCTTCGAGCTCGGTCGAGGCGGACGACACGGTCTTCACGATGTCGCCCACCGCGCTCTCGAACCGGTCCGCGAGGCCGGCCATCTCGGTGCGCCGCTGCGCGGCGGCGCGCGCGTCCTTCTCGAGCTTCTCCGCCGCCTCTACGCGTGCCTTCTCGGTCAACTTGACCTTGAACTCTTCCACGGCGTCGGCGATCTGGCCGACCTCGTCCTTGCGGCCGACGCCGGCCAGCACGACGTCGAAGTTGCCGGCCGCGAGCTGGCGCATCCCGTTCGCGAGCTGGACGATCGGCGCGGCGATGCCGAACCGGGCGATCAGGAAGGCGAGCACCACGCCGATGGTGCAGCCCACCCCGGTGATCATGTAGAGCGACGAGATCGCCGCGTTGCTGGTGGCGGTCAGGGCTTCGGAGCCCGACTTGATCTCGCCGTTGAGCTGCTCTCCGATCTCGCCGTTGAGCTTCAGCAGCTCGCGGATCTTCGGATCGACGGTGGTCCGCATGAGCGCGGTCGCCTGGGCGTTGTCGTTCTTCAAGGCCAGCGCGATTGCCGGCTTGGCGACCGTGTCGGTCTCGCGGAACAGACGCTCGATGGCCTCGTAGGCGCGCGTGTGTCGGGGCGTCTTCTGCTTGGCGATAGCGATCAACGCGAGGCCCTGGTTCAGGCTCTTCTCCACCTCGGGCAGGACGGTGCGCATGTGCGCCTCGTCGGTCTCGGCGATCAGCCGATAGAGGCGCATCTCGTAGCTGTAGATGGCGCGATGCGCCCGCGCGATCGAGACCCAGGCCAGGGCGTCGTCGTCGAGGAACCGCGAATAGGCGTCGTCGACCTGGTGGATCTTGGCGGCGCCGTACCACGACGTGACACCGGCGACGAGGGCGACCAGTGCGATCACGCTCAGGATCTTGGGCAGGATGCGGATGCTGGACAGCATGGCGAGAATCACTTGGGAGTTGAAACGCCGCCGCACGTCCGTTGGACACGTCTGGAGCGCGAGCAGGCCGAGGCGGGTGACACCGAGCGGCGTCCGTCCAGCGGCGAATGGGTCGCGTGATGGTGCCGATCGCGCCCGCGACCATGCGAGGGTAGTATTAATATACGGTGTAATTTGAATCAGCTAGTCGTGCCTCGGACGAGGACTGCCGCTGGTAACGCCTTGAGATCTAAGCCTGTAATTGCGGGTTAGTCGTTTCGTGCGATGGGATTACGGCATCCCGCGTAGGTGGGAGGAGATGCCGTCGCGCAACCTGTCTCACTGCTTGGTCAGCAGGCCGATGCGCACGTAGGGCCCGTTGCGGTCGTCCGAGTCGGTCACCCAGCCGAAGCCGAGGCTCCAGTCCCACGGGCCGCGGCGGAGCCCCGTCATGTGGGCGCCGATCCGGATCTGGCGATAGTTGGTGTCGCCGTAGAGCTGCAGCTCGGGCCCCGCGTAGAACCCTGCATACCAAGTCTCCAGCACGCGCCAGCCGAGCGCCGCGCCGAACCCGAAGCCGTGACCGATCGACGACCACGTCGCGTTGGCGCGCACCATGGTGTCGGGGAGCGGCTCCCACCATGTGTCGAGCCCCAGCCGCATGCCCACATGCGTCCCGCGCAGCGGATTGCCGGGATCGGACGGCGTCGTCCAGTGATGCTGGACGTCGACGCCGCCGAACACCGTCGCGATGAATCGGTCGCGGCGCACGATCCAGCCGGGCATCACGGTCCCGAGCGCCTGCACGGCGAGCACCTGGTTCGCCCCCGACCGGTACTGATAGGTGCCGGTTCCGGCGAACGCCTTGAACGCGGGGCCATCGCGCGCCAATCCCTCGGGCGCCCACACGGCGCCACCGTGCAGGAAGCCACCGGCGCGCCACAGGTCGGTTCCGCCGAACAGCAGCAGGCGCTCGGCCTCGAGCGCCGCGAGTGTTTCGGGCGAGACGGCGACGTTTCCGGCCGGCTGCGCGACCGCTGCGACCGGTGGCGCGGCGGCCAGCGACGCGACAACCAGCAACGCGACGAGCGCGAGACGCGTGGCACCGAGCAACGCGGTCGCTCGCACGACCGCGCCGGCATCCGATCGGCACATGGCACGATCCCATGGAAACCGGACTGCTCAGGTTCGCCGCACCTGTGATGCAAGCCTAGCGAGCAGCCGGACCCAGATCCACGCGAACAAATCCTGAAACCCGTTCGGCGCGTGCGCGCCGACAACGGAGCGTTGCCCGAGTGCCACAAGTTCGGTGCGCCTTGCGACACCTCGTCTAGCCCGTGTTAGGATGGCGCGTCGTCTCCAGGAAAAAACCTCCATGCCCCCGACCGACCGGTCCGACGGCGTCCCCCCGTCGGCGCAGCAGACGCGGCGCTCGATCGCGTTCCTCAACGCCGCGCACGGCATCGACCATTACGTCCTCGGCATCTATCCGACCGTGGTGATCGGCCTGGAGGCCGTCTATCAGCGGCCTTATTCGGAGCTGATCGTCCTCTCCACCGCGATGTTCGTCGCCTTCGGCCTGTTCTCGCTGCCGGCCGGCTGGCTGGCCGACCGCATCAGCCGGCGCGCCATGATGGCGGCGTTCTTCATCGGCTGCGGCGTGTCGTTGATCGGCTGCGCCGTCGCGCCGACGCTGACCATGCTCGCGGTCGCGCTGTTCCTGCTCGGCATGTTCGCGGCGATCTATCACCCGGTCGGCATGGCGATGCTGATCCAGGTTTCGAACGCGCGCGGTCGCACGCTCGCCTTCAACGGCGTCTGCGGCAATCTCGGCGTGTCGCTCGCCTCCGGTGTCACGGCCGTGCTGGCCGCCTCGGCGTTCGGCTGGCGCGCCGCCTTCGTGGTGCCGGCGCTGGTCTGCCTGGCGGTCGGCATCGCCTATCTGGCGTTGGTCGACGACGACCGCCACGAGACGGCGAAGCGTGCCCGCGTCGCCGACATCGTGCTGCCCCGCAACGCCGCGATCGTGTTCTTCGGCCTCTACACGATCATCTCGTTCTGCGGCGGGCTCACCTTCAACACCATCGTGGTGGCGCTGCCCAAGATCGTCGACGAGCGCCTCGTCGGCGACGCGCTCGGCGGCGCCGGGCTCGCCGCGGTCGGCGGCCTGTCGAGCCTCGTGTTCCTGGGCGGCGCGCTCGCCCAGCTCGCGGTCGGGCGGATCGCCGAGCGGGTCGCGCCGCACCTCCTGTTCGTCGGCGTGGTCGGGCTCCTGCTGGTCGGCGCGATCTGGTCGGTGCGGGCCGAGGGCATGACGCTGATCGCCGCGCTGGCCGTCGTGATGGCGGCGCTCTACGGGCAGGTGACGGTCGGCGACATGGTGATCGCCCGCTACACGGCCGACGCCTGGCGCGGCCGCGTCTACGCGGTGCGCTACTTTCTCTCCTTCGCGTCGGCCGGCGTCGCCGTGCCGCTGATCGCGTTTTTCCACGCGCGCGGTGGCTTCGACCTCGTGCTGATCGGGCTCGCTGCCGTCTCGGGCCTGTTCTTCGCTGCGGTCGCCGGTCTGGTCGCCGTCGTGATGGTCGCCACGCCGCGCGTCGTTTCCGCCGTCGACGCGGCGCCGGCCGAGTAGGCCGTCGCTGCACCGGCGTCGCGACGTTGGCATCATGGCGCCGTGCGGCGCGACCCCGGGTCGATCCGGATCCCGCCGCGGAATATTTTCGCGCCGTTAACCTGCCGTTAACCGCTTCGGCGCATCCTCATCGAGACAAGGGCGCTCCAGCGCCGACGACCACGGCGACAGGTGACGCCGGATGTACGCGCATCGGACGGCGTGGTCGTGACTGAATTCCCGCGGGGGCGGGTAGGGGGACCAGCGCTTCGAAGCGCTGACGGGAAAAGGCCCGGGCGACACGCCCGGGCCTTTTTCGTTTTCGGCGAACGGTGGCGAACGCCGGATGCGGCCCAGGCGCGATCGGGACGCCATCGTGGCGCGCGCCATCTGATCACGTCAGAAGATCGTGACTTGCCGGATCGCCTCATCGGTATTATGAGCACGCACCCTGCTTCGGCCTCGTGTCCGGGTTCGCGAATCCCGGCTGGCGCGTGCCGCTCTGCGGCCCCGTGTTCCGCCGATGCAGGTTCGGTCGTCGCTCTAGAAAAGCGCGATCTCACAGCGAGGATAGCTCAGTGGTAGAGCAGGTGGCTTTTAACCATCGTGATGCGGGTTCGAATCCCGCTCCAGCGCGACCTGTCGGCCTGATAGGCTGATCCCGTAAGGGCACCGGGCGCGCGCGTCAGTCGCGGTCCGGCCGATCTGCCGCAAGGCGTTTCGTTCGAACCACAACACCGAGAGACCGGCCTGCGCCTTGGCGGATACCGCCTGCGCGCGACGCCGGCCGCATCGTCGCGGCTCCGCGTTCCGGCGCGGCGCGCGACGGTGCGCCCGTCGTCGCCGCAGGCTCAAGCCGCGGCCCGCCGGCACTGTCGGGATGCGCGCGTCCGGGACCTGTCCTCGAACCGAAAACTACGCCGGCGACACTCATCGCCGGCCATCCGAGGAGACCGTGCCATGAGCCGGAATCTGATCATGCTGCGCGTCACCGTGAAGGACGGCGAGCGCGCCCTCCTGACGCGCGACGGCCGTTTCGAGCGGGTGCTCGAGCCGGGCCGTCACCGGATCGTCGATCCGCTGCGCCGCCGCGCCTGCGAGGTGCACGCCGTCGTGCGCGCCGAGTTCCCGGCCGAGCGCTGGGCGGTGCTCAAGGCGGCGCGCCCGGACGTCGCCGCGGCGCTGTTCGAGGCGGTCGAGACGCGGGCGAACGAGATCGCCATCGTCAGCCTCGACGGCCGCCCGAGCCAGCTCCTCGCACCGTGGCAGACGCGGGTGTTCTGGACGGTCGAGACCCGCGTCGCGGTCGAGCGCATCGACGTGGCGAGCGATCCGAAGGTGCGGCCGGAGCATCTCGCCATGGTGGCGCGCGAGCGCAACCCGAGCATCGTCGAGCACGTGGTCGAGAACCACGAGGCCGGCCTCCTGTTCGTCGAGGGCCGCCTCGTCGAGCGGCTGGCGCCGGGCCGGCACGCTTTCTGGTCGGTCGGCCGCAAGATCGAGGTGAAGCGCCTCGATCTGCGTCCGCAGGCGGCCGAGATCACGGCGCAGGAGATGCTGACCAAGGACCGCATCGCGCTGCGCGTGACGCTGACCGCGTTCCGCCGGATCGTCGATCCGGAGCGTCTCGTCGCCGCGGTGCCGGACGTGGATGCGTGGCTGTACCGGCTGGTGCAGTTCGCGATCCGCGATGCCGTCGCCTCGCGCACCCTCGACGAGGTGCTGTCCGGCAAGGCGGTGCTCGACGACGAGCTGCGCGCCTATGTGCGCGCGCGCGTCGCCGACGCGGGCGTGGAGGTGACGGAGCTCGGCGTGAAGGACGTGATCCTTCCCGGCGAGATCCGCGAGCTCGTCAACAAGGTGGTGGAGGCGGAGCGGACCGCGAAGGCGAACCTGATCCGCCGCCAGGAGGAGACCGCGGCGACGCGCTCGCTCCTCAACACCGCCAAGCTGATGGAGGAGAACCCGCTCCTCCTGCGGCTGAAGGAGCTCGAGTCGATCGAGCGGCTTGTCGAGAAGGTCGGCCGCATCGATCTGCACGCCGGCGACGGCGCCGGCCTCGACGCACTGCTCACAAGGCTCGTGCGCATCAAGAGCGATGCGGCGGCCTGAGAGCGAACCGCGGCGGGGCAGGGTACTGCGTCCGACGACCCAGACGGAGGCCCGGGCGGCGACGCCCGGGCCTTTTTCGTCAGGCGGAGCGGTGGCGCGGCTCAGTCGAACCGGACGCGCCGATAGATGTCGGCGAGCGGCAGTGCGACACCGAGCGCCGGGATGTCGATCACGTCGTCGATGTCGTCGCGCAAGGCCGGGCCTGCCGGAAAACCGGCGGCCGTTCGGGTCTAGACCCAGACCTTCACCTCGTCGTGAGCGACGACCAGATAGGTGCCGAGGCTCGGCAGAGTCAGGTCTTCGGCCGCCTTGTCGCCGAGGTCGATCCGCTCGGAGGAGGGGGACATCACCTCGGCCAGGAACACCGGCGCCGTGGCGGTGCGGTCCGTGGTCGGGCCGTCGGCCGGGTCCACCACGATATCGGGGAACCGAATGGTGGAAGGTCCCACGTCGATGCCGAATTTCGGCAGCACGGTCCAGATGTCGTGATCGACCCGACCGTCCAATGCTCTGAAGAGGTCGAAGGCGATCAGGGCATGGCCGCGGGTTCTGGGTGCTAAACGCACGACATTCCCATGGACGAACTCGTGGTTCTCCTCCTGGCGTTCGGCCCAGGCCAGGAAAGCCGCCCTGTCCATCTGCACGGAACATCGAGTTGTCATTCGGAGCCCTCGATCCGCGACCAACCTAGTCCTCTGGAGACACGCACGCAAAAGGCCCGGGCGTCGCCGCCCGGGCCTTCGTCGTTGCAACGCGGGACGCGTCGATCAGAAGTCCATGCCGCCCATGCCGCCGCCGGGGGGCATCGCCGGACCGGCGTTCTTCTTCGGCAGCTCGGCGACCATGGCCTCGGTGGTGATCAGGAGGCCGGCGATCGAGGCGGCGTTCTGCAGCGCGGCGCGCACCACCTTGGTCGGATCGATGATGCCGGTCTGGACCATGTTGACGTACTGGCCGGACTGGGCGTCGAACCCGAAGGCGTACTCGCCGTTCTCCAGGATCTTGCCGACGATGACCGAGCCGTCCTCGCCCGCGTTCAGCGAGATCTGGCGGGCCGGGTAGGACAGCGCCTTGCGGACGATGTCGACGCCGTGCTTCTGGTCCTCGTTGGTGGTCTTCACCGCGTCGATCGCCTTGCTGGCGCGCAGCAGCGCGACGCCGCCGCCCGGCAGGATGCCTTCCTCGACCGCGGCGCGGGTCGCGTGCATCGCATCGTCCACGCGGTCCTTGCGCTCCTTCACCTCGACCTCGGTGGCGCCGCCGACGCGGATCACCGCGACGCCGCCGGCCAGCTTGGCGAGGCGCTCCTGGAGCTTCTCGCGGTCGTAGTCGGAGGTGGTCTCCTCGATCTGCGCCTTGATCTGGGCGATGCGGGCGTCGATGTCGGCCTTGGCGCCGGCGCCGTCGACCACCGTGGTGTTCTCCTTCTCGATCGTCACCTTCTTGGCGCGACCGAGCATCTGCAGCGTGACGCTGTCGAGCTTGATGCCCAGATCCTCGGAGATCGCCTGGCCGCCGGTCAGGATCGCGATGTCCTGCAGCATGGCCTTGCGGCGGTCACCGAAGCCCGGCGCCTTGACGGCCGCGACCTTGAGGCCACCGCGCAGCTTGTTGACCACCAGGGTGGCCAACGCCTCGCCCTCGACGTCCTCGGCGACTATGAGCAGCGGCTTGCCGGTCTGCACCACGGCCTCGAGCAGCGGCAGCATCTCCTGCAGGCCGGAGAGCTTCTTCTCGTAGATGAGGATGTAGGGATCCTCGAGCTCGACCCGCATCTTGTCGGCGTTGGTGATGAAGTAGGGCGAGATGTAGCCGCGGTCGAACTGCATGCCCTCGACGACGTCGAGCTCGGTCTCCAGGCTCTTCGCCTCCTCGACCGTGATGACGCCCTCGTTGCCGACCTTCTTCATCGCCTCGGCGAGATAGCGGCCGATCTCGGCGTCGCCGTTGGCCGAGATGGTGCCGACCTGGGCGATCTCGTCGTTCGACGTGATCTTCTTGGAGTTCTTCTCGAGGTCCTTCACGACGGCCTCGACGGCGAGGTCGATGCCGCGCTTGAGGTCCATCGGGTTCATGCCGGCCGCCACCGCCTTGGCGCCCTCGCGGACGATCGCCTGGGCGAGGACCGTGGCCGTGGTGGTGCCGTCGCCGGCGATGTCGGACGACTTTGAGGCCACCTCGCGCACCATCTGGGCGCCCATGTTCTCGAACTTGTCCTCGAGCTCGATCTCCTTGGCGACGGTGACGCCGTCCTTGGTGATCCGCGGCGCGCCGAAGCTCTTCTCCAGCACGACGTTGCGGCCCTTCGGCCCGAGCGTCACCTTCACGGCGTTGGCGAGCACGTCGACGCCGCGCAGCATCTTGTCGCGCGCGTCAGACGAGAATTTCACGTCCTTGGCAGCCATTGTTCGTCAGCTCCTGAATGAATCCGTTGCGTTCCCCCGACCCGGCGAGACCACGGTGCCGATCCCTAAAGAATCCGGCAGGGTCCGTTCAGGTTGGATCAGTCCGAAAGTCGTCTCGGGTCAGGCGGCCTTCTTCTTGGCCTCGGTGTCGGTGAGAACGCCCATGATGTCGCTCTCCTTCATGATCAGCACCTCGACGCCGTCGAGCTTGACCTCGGTGCCCGACCACTTGCCGAACAGCACCCGGTCGCCGACCTTCAGGTCGAGCGGGATCAGCTTGCCGGCCTCGTCGCGGCCGCCCGGGCCGACGGCGATGATCTCGCCCTGCTGGGGCTTCTCCTTGGCGGTGTCGGGGATGATGATCCCGCCGGCCGTCTTCTGCTCGGCCTCGATACGCTTGACGACGACGCGGTCGTGAAGCGGACGGAACTTCATGCTGTCCTCCTAAGTTTCTGACATCGAGAGATGATTTGAGTTCGGGCGACCCGCGCGGGCGCGTGCCCCGGGCTGCCCGGTTGCGACATGGGGGAGGCGACGAAGCCGTTCAAGAGGGCGGCCGAAAAAATTTGGCACTCGCAATGCGAGATTGCCAATGGCGGCCCGAGCGGGGCGTAGCGCCGGGCGCTTCTCGGCAGGCCGGGCGCGGCTTCGGGTCAACACCGATCATGCAACGCGGAAGTGGAGGCCAAGCTATTCGGCGTCGCACAAGGTAGAGCGCTGGTAGCACTGTCGGGCCGAGGCTGCTACGCCTGCGCCGTGAACACTTTGTTTACCAAATGAGCTTGCAATGATCGGAGGTGGCGTTGGAAGATTTCCCGGTCGAGACGGATGGGGGACACCATGGCCTCTAAGGACTTCTTGCAGCAACTTCACGGCTACGGCCTGACGACCGCGCACATCCTTTACCGGCGGCCGGATCATCCCTGGCTCCTGCAGACCTATCTCTGGCAGGACTACGACCTCCACCCGCACTTCCCGGAGCTGAACAAGTTTCTGGGCTTCTGGCGGGACAAGCTGGAGGGCCCGCTCCACTCGGTCACGGTCGCCCATTCGCGCCTGATCAAGCCGGCCGAGATCAAGGCCGTCGACGGGGTCTTCACGCTCAACTGAGCGGGCGGGGACCCGCGCGGTTGCCTCCGTAGCCCGGGCTGAGCGCAGCGAAGCCCGGGGTGCGGCGGTCGCCGGAGCAAGAAAGCCCCGGATGTCGCTTCGCTCCATCCGGGCTACGCTTGCTGACGTGTGGCGGACGGGCTGGCGGTCGGTCGGATGGTCTCACTCCGCCGCGCTGGCCGGGGGCAGGGCGATGGTCTCGATCTTGGAGAGGTCGAGCTTCTTCGATGCGTGGTCGATGTCGAATCCGACCACCTCGCCGTCGGCGTCGAGGTCGACGACGAGCCCTGCGACGATCTCCCGCGTCTCCGCACCCGGAGCATCCTTCAGCTCGATGTAGAGACTGTCGGTCTCGGGATAGTAGTGCAGCTTCATCGAGGCTCCTCCCGAAAATCGCGATCGAACAGTGTCGCCGTTTCGCAGCCTCGTAGCCCGGGTTGAGCGCAGCGAAACCCGGGGTGCGGCGGTCGCCGGCGCAAGAAAATCCCGGATTTCGCTTCGCTCAGTCCAGGCTACGAAGACCCCGGGGCTAGGCTCACTGAAAGATCAATCCGCGGGCTGGGGAAGACCGGCCGGTTGGCCATTTGCTGGTTCGCCGAGCACTCGTTTGGTGAAAACCTGCAAGAGAGGTGTGTCGAGAATCGAGCCGGTTAAATTGTCTGTCGCGATTTCGTCTGGCAGGTCGGCGAACGCGAAGCGATATTTCGGTCCGCGGGCCCCACCTTCGTAGAAATCAAACATTCGACCCCGTCGCTCGCGATCGTAATAGACGACGAATTTCCCTTTGTAGTCGTTGAATGCGATCTTCTGAATGGCGGTAAAAAGCCGTTCGTCATTAACCAAGAATGCCAAGCGTTGCTTGCAAAGACCTCGGTTCAGTCTGAGAAGGGGATGGTTCCGGAGTGGGGTCTGTCGGCAAAAGGTCCGGCGCGGGCGCCGGAGGCGGAGGGACTTTGGTGAGATCGAGTCGTTGCAAGATCTTGACGTTGACGAACTCGCGAAATGCCGACCCGACCAATTCCTGAAAGTCAGGCAGCGCCTTGTCTCGAACGTGTTGGATCCCGACGGTCCTGAGGAGCATTCTCGTGAAATCGGCGCTCGGCTTCTCGGCCAGCAGCGAAATTTCCTGAAGGAATTTTTGGAAAACGAGCTTCCGCTTCGCCTCGGCTCCGATGTTTTCCGGGTCGAACTGGCCCTTTTGCAGAGATTTCAGGCCGTCGGCGACGCTCTCGTCCAGCCGTCCTTTCGCGATGTCGCGAAGATTGACGGTGAGAAACGCCTTCTCGTCCATCATGTTCGGTTCGTCGGAATCCGCATAGAACTCGAACACCAGACCATCAGTAAGCAGGCCCATTTTCACTGTCGGCGCCGCATTGAAATAGCTTCTGAGCTGACCGCGTTCATCCTTCAGTGCGGCGCCACAGCATTTTGCATTCAATCGCGATGATCGGCAGGTCGTTCTGCAGAATCGCATAGTCGACCCGGTTCTTGTATTTGTCGGAAAAATCGGCGGCGTGTTCGGGGCATACCTCGAGGGGGTTGCGGTCGTCGAAGCCGAGGAAATTCACAAACGGCAGGACAAGAAACATCTTCGTCGATTCTTCGTTGCCGCAGCGGTCTGCGAGACCGACATTCCGCTTGGCGAAGGCAATCAACTTGTCACCGAATTCGTCAGCCATGTTCGCCCTCCATAACGGGACCATCACCGCTTCCCGGCGACACCCACGTCAGGGGCTCAAGCTACCTTACAAGAACTCCCTTTGGTAGTAATGTCGATAAAATTCTCGCGTGAGTACGCCGGGCGCGTCGTCCCGGATGTCGCTGCGCTCCCTCCGGGCTACGACGTCCTCACACCATCGTCCCCACCGTCGCCCCGATCATGCAGGTCGAGAGGGTGCCCGACACGATCGACTTCGGCCCGAGCGACACGATCTCGTCGCGGCGCTCGGGGGCCATCGCGGCGAGGCCGCCGATCATGATGCCGAGGCTGCCGAAATTGGCGAAGCCGCACATCGCGTAGGTGAGGATCAGGCGCGAGCGCGGATCGAGCGCGTCGGCCGGCAGCTTCGAGAGCTCCACATAGGCGATCAGCTCGTTGAGCACGGTCTTGATGCCCATCAGCCCGCCGGCCGTCACCGCCTGGTCCCAAGGGATGCCGATGAGCCAGCACACCGGCGCCATCACGAGACCGAGGCCGCGCTGCAGCGTCGGCGGCGCGCCCATCACGTCGGGGAGCAGGCCGAGGATCGCGTTGGCGAGATGCACCAGCGCCACCAGCACGATGATCATGGCGACGATGTTCAGCAGAAGCTCGAGCCCGACCGTAGTGCCGCGCACGATCGCGTCCATGGTGCTGTTCGCGATCTTCGCGGGGGCCACCGCCGGCGCCGCCGTCGCGCCGTCGGCGCGGTCCGGCACCATCAGGTGCGACACCAGGATGGCGGCGGGCGCGCCGAGGATCGAGGCGACGGCGAGGTGGCCGGCGACGTCCGACACCACGTCGCGCAACAGCGTCGCGTAGAGCACGAACACGGTGCCGGCGATGCCGGCCATGCCGCCGGTCATCACCATGAACAGTTCGCCGCGCGTCAACCCGGCGAGGTAGGGTCGGATGAACAGCGGCGCCTCGACCATGCCGACGAAGATGTTGGCGGCGGTCGAGAGCCCGACCGCGCCGCCGATGCCGAGCGTCCGCTCCAGCACCAGCGAGAAGCCGCGCACGATCGGTTGCAGGACGCCCCAGTGGAACAGCAGCGTGGTCAGCGCGCTGACCACCAGCACGATCGGCAGCGCCTGGAAGGCGAGCACGAAGTCGGCGCCGGGCGTCTTCGGATCGAAGGGCAGGGGGCCGCCGCCCAGATAGCCGAACACGAAGCCGGTGCCGGCCCGGGTCGCCGCCGCGACGGCGTCGACCCCGGCCGCGATTCCCGAGAAGGCGGCCGTCACGCCCGGCACTTTCAGGAGCAGCAGTGCCAGGGCGACCGTCAGGGCGAGCGCCAGCGCCACGGTGCGCGGCCGCACCGCGCGGCGGTCCTCGCTGATCGCGAAGGCGAGGCCGATCAGGGCGAGGAGCCCGAAGGCCGATTGAAGCTGCGGCAGGAAGGGCACGGGCGGGCTCCGACGGGCGGTCTTCGGCGAGGGCGCGGTCCAGGCAGAACGGGTCATGCAGGAATCGTGCGCGCCAGCGTCACCTCGATACCGCGTGGGGCGAGGGGCCGATAGAGCTCGGCATCCGCTTTCGGGGCCGCGGGCGGGCGGGCCCGAAAGGCGTCCGCGGCACCCGGCTCCGGCCGACGGCGGCGCGCCGGCGTGTTATGGTTGCGGAATTGCCGCCAGCGGAGACCCGCCATGGCTCGGATTCGCTTCGACTTTGGATTGCTGACCCTCGACGCCACGCTCCTCGACGACAGCCCGACCGCCGCGGCCGTGCTGGAGGCGCTGCCGTTCACGGCCTCGGTGCTCACCTGGGGCGACGAGGTCTATTTCGAGGTGCCGGTGCGCTCGCCCCGCGAGGCGGAAGCGCGCGCCGTCGTCACCCCGGGCGAGATCGCCTACTGGCCGGACGGGCCGGCCGTCGTCATCGGCTTCGGCCGCACCCCGATCAGCCAGGACGGCGAGACCCGGCTCGCCGCGCCCTGCAACCTGTTCGCCCGTGCCGACGACGACGTGAAGACCCTCGCCGCCGTCGAGGCGGGGGCGCGCGTGACGGTGATCCGGCTCGACTGAAGGGCGCGCCCCGGAGCCGCGGCCGCCGCTGCGCGGCGGTGGTGCTCGGCCCGCCGGCTGCCGGTCGTCGTGGCCGGTCGTCGCCCGGACGGGCGAGGCGTCCGGCTTCGTCTCGTCCGTTCAGGCGATACTTCGTTCGATTGCGGCAACGGCTCGTCAATCTTCGGAAAATAAAGCCCTTGCTGCTGCCGCGGCGTTAACGGTTCCGTGCCGGCCGCCGCGGCATCGTCGGGCCGACGACGCCTCCGAAGAAGCTCCGAGGCGATCCGCCGGACGGCGGAGGAAATGGACCCGGCAGAATCCGAGATGTCCGCCTACACGAAGCGACTGTCCGAGGGCCTGACCCGGCTCGACGCGGCTCTCGGCCGGGGATGGCCGGGCCGGTTGCGGCTCGGCCTGCTCGGTCGGCACGGGCTGGTGCTGCTCGGTCTCGTCGTGATCGCCGTGATCTGGGCCGGCGCGTTCTACGGCATCCACGAGGAGCGCCGGGCCGCCGAACAGGAGGCGCGGCAGACCACCGCCAATCTGGCCCGCGCCTTCGAGGAGCACATCGTCCGCTCGATCCGCGCCGCCGACCAGACGCTCCTGTTCGTGCGCGAACTCTATGCCCGTGATCCGGCCGGGTTCGACGTCCGGCCGTGGGCGAGCGTCAGCGAGGCGGCGAACGGCTTCACGTTCCAGGTCTCGATCGTCGACCGCACCGGCCGCTTCCTGATGAGCAACCTCGATCCGGAGGGCCGTTCCCGGGTCGATCTCTCCGACCGCGCCCATGTCCGGGTCCATCTGGCCGGCCGCGAGGACGTGCTGTTCATCAGTGAGCCGGTGTTCGGCCGCGTGAGCAACAAGTGGACCATCAATCTGTCGCGGCGCATTTCGGCGCCGGACGGCAGCCTGCGCGGCGTCGCCGTGGTGTCGATGGATCCGGCCTATCTGTCGCGCTTCTACGATTCGATCGACCTCGGCCGCAAAGGCGTCATCTCGCTGGTCGGCACCGACGGCGTGATCCGCATCCGGGTCGGCAGCGGCGAGCCGGTGATCGGCCTCAAGCTCTCCGGCAGCCCGCTCTTTTCAACCATATTGCGGATCCCGGTCGGCCATTATCAATCGCGCAGCCCGGTCGACGCCGTCTCCCGCACCTATGGCTATCGCGCCATCAAGGATCTTCCGCTCGTCGTCCTGGTCGGCCTCGCCGACGACGAGATCTTCGCCGCCGCCGAGCGCAATCGCATCGGCTACCTGGTCGCCGCCGGCGTGCTCACGCTGGTCATCGTCGGCGTCGTCGTCCTGTTGCAGCGCTATCAGCGCGGCCTGCAGCGGGCGACCGCGGCGGCCGAGGCGGCGGCCCGCACCCGCTCCGACTTCATCGCCGTGATGAGTCACGAGATCCGCACGCCGCTCAACGGCGTCATCGGCATGTCGGGCCTTCTGATCGACAGCGGCCTCGAGGGCGAGCAGGCCCGCTTCGCCGTCACGCTGCGCGATTCCGCCGAGCACCTTCTGCACATCGTCGACGACGTCCTCGATTTCTCCAAGCTCGACGCCGGCTGCCTGGAGTTCGAGGCGGTGCCGTTCGACGTCGCCCGCCTGGTCGAGGGCATGGTGCGCGGCGTCGCGGCGCGCGCCGCAGAGAAGGGCCTCGCCCTCGCCGTCGTGCTGACGCCCGACCTGCCGCGCACCGTGGTCGGCGATCCCGCGCGCATCCGCCAGGTGCTGCTCAACCTGATCACCAACGGCCTCAAGTTCACCGAGATGGGTGGCGTCACGGTCGACGTCTCGGTGGTGGCGTCGCAGACGCCGCGCCGCGTCGGCATCGCCTTCGACGTCGTCGATTCCGGCATCGGCATCCCGCCCGAGGCGATGGACCGATTGTTCACCGCCTTCCATCAGGCCGACAGCTCGGTGTCGCGCCGCTTCGGCGGCACCGGCCTCGGGCTGGCCATCTGCCGGCGGCTGGTCGAGCACATGGGCGGCACCATCACGGTCGACAGCGCCGCCGGTTACGGCTCGACCTTCCGGGTCTGCCTCGATCTCGACCTGGAGGATCCCGAGACGCCGCTCCTCGGCGGCATGGCGGCCGATGCGCCGCGCATTCTCGTCATCGATCGCAATCCGGTGTCGCGCACCGCGCTGGTGCGCCAGCTCGCGCTGCTCGGCGCCGAGGCCAGCGCCGCCAACACCCGCGAGCTCGGCGTCTCGATGGCCTGGAACTCGGCCGTCACGGCCAACCCGTTCACCTGCATCGTCATCGACGACTCCGTCGCCTCGACCGAGATCGTCAGCTCGCTGCGGGCCGAGCCGTGCATGGCCGCGACCCGGCTGGTGCTTCTCGCGGCCGCCGCGACGACCCAGCCGCCGTGCGGCGGCTTCGACGCGATGCTCCACAAGCCGCTCGCCTTCGAGGCGGTGCGCGACACCATCCTGGCCGGAACCGGCGTGCCGGAGCCGAGCGCCCTCCTGGCGGAAGGCGCCCCGCCGGCCCTCGGCGTCGCCGCCCCGCTGCGCATCCTGGTGGCGGAGGACAATCCGACCAACCAGCTCGTCGCCCAGAAGCTGCTCGAGGGGCTCGGCTTCGCCATCGACCTCGTCGCCGACGGTGCGGCCGCGGTCGCGGCCGTGCAGACGGGGGTTTACGATCTCGTCTTCATGGACGTGATGATGCCGGGCATGGACGGCCTGCAGGCGACGCGGGCGATCCGCGCCCTGCCGCCGCCGGCCGGCAGCGTCCACGTGATCGCCCTGACCGCCAACGCCTTCAAGCACGACGCCGAGACCTGCCGAACGGCCGGCATGGACGACTTCGTCGGCAAGCCGATCACCCGCGACCGGCTGGAGGCGTCGATCCGCCGCTTCCTCGCCAAGCGCGATCGCGCCGCGGGTGGCGTGGCGTCCGGTCCGACCGCCGGTGCTTCTGCTGCGGGTGCGGCCCTCGACGGCGGTCCGCGAGAGAGGCCGCCGCACCCCGTGCCCGAGCCGCCGACCTTCGACCGCGACGCCTATGCGCGGCTCGGCGAGGAGATCAAGCCGGACGGCGCCCGCCAGGTGCTCGACACCTTCCTGACCGACTCGCGCGAAAGACTCGCGCGGCTGCATTCGCACGTCGTCGCCGGCGCCGCCGGCATCGAGCAGGAGGCGCATACCCTCAAGGGGGCCGCCGGGTCGCTCGGCTTCGCCCGTCTGGCCGCGCTCGCCGGCCGGCTGGAGGAGGACGCCCGCGCCGGCCGCAGCCGCGACCTCGACGGCCAGATCGCGGCGCTGACGGCGGCCTTCGCGGAGCTCGGCGGCGTGGTCAGGGAGATCGACGGCAATGCCAAAGAGGCGGCGGCGCCGTCCGGCGTCGCGGCCTAAGGCCGGGCCGCTAGCCAGAAGCGCGCTGCTGCGCTGCCTCGCCGAAGACATCGTGTCCCGGGCGCGGCGCGACGCGCCGCGAAACGGGACCCAGGGGCGATCGGGCGAGGCGTTCGGCGAACTCTTGGCGTACCACCCGTCGTGGCGTCCGTCGTGGCGCCCCTGGGCCCCGGCTCTGCGGCACATCAGGCCTGCGGCCTGATGCGCCTTGTCCGGGGCACGCGGCCGGGCACCCGGATCGTCGTTTCATCTCTCAGGGTGCGCTGCGGCTCATGGCCACTCACCCCCGTCCGACGAAGGGCATCTGGTTCGCCATCACGGTGAGGAACAGCACGTTGACGTCGAGCGGCAGGCTCGCCATGTAGGCGACCGCCTGGCCGGCATGGGCGACGTCCATGCGGGCCTCCACCATCGAATCGCCGTCCGGCTGCAGCACGCCCTGGCCCTGCGCCATCCGCTCGGTCAGCGGCGTCGCCGCGTTGCCGATGTCGATCTGGCCGCAGCAGATGTCGAACGGCCGCCCGTCCAGCGACACCTGCTTGGTGAGCCCCGTGATGGCGTGCTTGGTCGACGTGTAGGCGACGGCGCGCGGCCGCGGCGTGTGGGCCGAGATCGAGCCGTTGTTGATGATGCGGCCGCCGCGCGGGGTTTGCGCCTTCATGATCCGCACCGCCTCCTGGATGCACAGGAACGGTCCGGTGAGGTTGGTGTCGACCACCTTCCGCCAGGTCTCGTAGGGCAGGTCCTCGATCGGCACGGCCGGCGCCCCGATGCCGGCATTGTTGAACAGCAGGTCGAGCCGGCCGTAGGTCTCGCGCACGGTCGCGAACAGCGCCGCGATGTGGGCCGGCTCGGAGACGTCGGTCGGCACGCAGAGGCTCTTGCCGCCGCTCTCCGCGCCGAGCCGCGCGGTCTCGTCGAGCATCTCGGGCCGGCGGCCGGCCAGCACGACGGTGAAGCCCGCCGCCATCAGGGCGAGGGCGGCGGCGCGGCCGATGCCCGTTCCGGCCCCCGTCACCACCGCGATCTTGTCGTGCGTCGCCCCCGTGCTCATGGCTCTCCTCCGTCGTCTTGGTTGTCGTGAACGGTTTTTCGGATCGTCCGCACCCGGGACCGGGCCGGCGGCCGTGATCTTAAACGTGATCGGCCGTTTTTCCGACACAGTCTTCAAAGGGTGGCGACCGTGACGTATGCTCCTGTCGCGTGCAGTCGCGTCCCCGTCACGGAGCGTCGTCCCGCGATCGCGATCCCGAGCGGTTCCTGTGCGTTTTCACCCGCGATCCGCGTCACGGTGGAGCGCGGGATCCAAGGCGGATCACCAAGCAGACCACCAGGCGGAGTGCCGGCCCCATGCGCCACCTCACCTCGACATCCCTGCGTCTCGTCGCGTGCGCGTTCGCGGCCATCCTGCTCGCCACCGTGGCGGCGAGCGACGCGCGGGCCGAACGGCGGGTCGCCTTCGTGGTCGGCAACGGCGCCTACAAGTCGGTCGACCCGCTGCCGAACCCGGCGATCGACGCCAAGGCGATCGCCGGCCTGTTGCGCAACGCCGGCTTCGAGGTGGTCGAGGGCACGGATCTCGGTCGCGACGCCATGACGGCGAAGCTGCGCGACTTCGCGCTGTCGACCCAAGGGGCCGACGTCGCGCTGTTCTTCTACGCGGGCCACGGCATCGCCGTGAACGGCAAGAACTACCTGATCCCGGTCGACGCCGACCTGAAGTCCGAGATGGACGTGAAGTTCGGTGCGGCGATCGACGTCGACGTCACGCTCGACCAGACGATGAGCGACGCCAAGGTGAAGCTCGTCCTGCTCGATGCCTGCCGCGACAATCCGTTCGCGGCCAAGATCCGCTCGGCGACCCGCACCCGCAACGTCGTGGTGTCGTCGGGCCTCGCCGAGATGAAGTCGGGCGAGGGGACCCTGATCGCCTTCGCGACCGGCCCGGGCCAGACCGCGCTCGACGGCGAGACCGGCGGCAACAGCCCGTTCACCCGCGCGCTGCTCGCCCACATCGCGACGCCCGGCGTCGAGATCCAGCAGGCGATGACCCGGGTGCGCGCCCAGGTGTCGGAGGAGACCAAGAAGCAGCAGCTGCCGTGGGGCCACACCAACCTCACCGGCTCCGTCTACCTGAACCCAACCGGCGCGCCGGCGCTCGCCGCGATCGCCCCGTCGCCGGCCGGCGATGCCGCGGTGCCGTCGGGCCCGACCCGCTCGGCCGTGTCCGAGGCGGAGCTCGAGTTCTGGCGGACCATCAAGGACTCCAACAAGCCCGAGGAGCTCAACGCCTATCTCTTGAACTTCCCGAACGGCCAGTTCCGGCCGATCGCGCTCGCCCGCATCGCCTCGCTGCAGGCGCAGCCGGCGAAGCCGAAGGCCGCCGCCGCGGCGACCGATCCGGCGCTGTTCACGGCGGAGGCGAGCCTCGCCACCGAGGACAAGCTCGGGCTCACCAAGACCAAGCGGCGCGACGTCCAGAAGCGGCTCACCGCGCTCGGCTTCGACACCAAGGCGGACGGCAAGTTCACGGACGACACCCGCGCCGTGATCACCCGCTGGCAGGCGGCCCGCGGCTATCCGTCGACCGGCTTCCTCAACGGCCCGCAGCACAAGGCGCTCCTGAAGGAGGACATCTCCGAGGCCGAGGTCGACGACCCCGCGGCCGCCGCCAAGCCGAGCCGGCGGGCCGAGCGCAAGGTGGTGGTGCGCGAGCGCCGCAGCAGCAGCAGCGGCGGCGGTGGGGGCGGCCGCTACAACGGGCCACCGCCGATCTTCAACATGATGCTCGGCGGCCCGTTCCGGCGGTGATCCGCGGGGTTAGAGGCGGTTTGTATAATCCGTCATCCCGGGACGCGGACCTTAAGGGTCGCGAGCCCGGGATTCCTACGCCCGGCGGTCGTGGCTCACGACGGGCAGGAGTTATGGATCCCGGGTTCGGCGCCCCTTGGTCGGCTTCAGCCGACTTCGGGGCTCGATAGGACAGATCCCGGGCAGGCCCGGGATCCGTCGCGCCGCCCCGGAACGACGGAGCACCTCGCCGACCGTGGCGGCCTCTGCCGCCGGATGTGTCTCGATATTGCTGAATTGTGTCCGCCGACGTAGGGCTGTGTCGCAGACCAGGGGAGCGACGCGGCGATGCACGATTCGGCGATGGACAAGTTCCAGGTGTTTCTCGACGCCTACCTGAAGGACTGCGCGGGTGGCCCGCTGGCCGTGCTGGACGTCGGAAGCTGCGCGATCGGCGGACCCGAGACCGGCACGCACCGCGCCGCCATCGAGGCGCGCGGCTGGACCTATCGGGGCGCCGACATCACGGCGGGACCGAACGTCGATGTCGTGCTCGCCGACGGCTACAACTGGCGCGAGATCGACAGCGACAGCTGCGACGTCGTGCTGTGCAGCCAGGTGCTCGAGCACACCCGCTATCCCTGGCGGGTCGTGCAGGAGATCGCCCGGGTGTTGCGGCCGCGCGGGCTCGCCTTCCTGGCGGCGCCGAGCGCCGGGCATGTGCATCGCTATCCGGAGGACTGTTTCCGCTATTACCCCGACGGCCTGCCGGCGCTCGCCCATGCGAGCGGTCTGACCGTGGTCGACGCCAACGTGCAGCGGCGCCCGGTCTATCGCAGCAACATCTGGTACGACGCCGTCGCGGTGCTGCAGAAGCCCGAGCTGCCGGCCGCAGAGGCGGGCCGCTGGACGGCGCGCCGGCAGCTCTCGGGCTTGGCCTTGCGCGAGAATGTCGGGCCGGCGGATCTCGCCGCGGTGAGCTTTGCGCCGCACGAAGCGGCGCCGAGCCGGATCGCGACGATCGCGCCGCGGACCGGCCCCGGCGCCTTCGAGAACCGCGACGCCGAGCTCGCGCGGGCGGCCGATCCGCTGCGTCGCGTGCTGAATGTTCGCCGCCACGTGTCGGCAGCCCTCAAGGCGCTGACCCGGCCGGTGTGACAGTGGCCGGCGTGACGCCGGCGCCGGCCGCGGTTCGAGCGGGCGCTACATCCGGTCCAGATAAGGCGGGCGGGGGATGTCGAGATGGGCGGCGCGCAGCGCTGCCGACCAGCGCCGGCGCAGATCCTGGAAGTAGGGCTCCTCCGGCTCGATCCGGTAGGAGAGCTCGGCCGTGCAGGCGTCGCGCCGCACGACCAGCGTGTCGAGCGGCATGCCGACCGACAGGTTCGAGCGCATGGTCGAGTCGAACGAGATCAGCCCGACCTTGAGCGCGTCGTAGAGGTCGCTGTCGTGCGTGATGGCGCGATCGAGCACCGGCTTGCCGTACTTGTGCTCGCCGATCTGCAGATAGGGCGTGTCGCGCGTGCACTCGATGAAGTTGCCGGCCGAGTACATCATGAACAGGCGCAGCCGCTCGCCCTTGATCTGGCCGCCGAACAGGAAGGACAGGTCGAACTTCACGTCGGCCGCCTCGAGCGCCGGGCCCTCGGTGTGGGCGAGCGCGCGGATGGCGCGGCCGATGCGCTGCGCCGCCTGGAACATGGTCGGCGCGTTCATCAGCGTCTCGCGCTCGCCGGTCTCCGGATTCTCCAGGCCCTCGTTGAGCAGGCTCAGCACCGACTGGGTGAGCGACAGGTTGCCGGCCGAGGCGACCGCCATGATGCGCTCGCCCGGATTGGAGAACACGTGCAGCTTGCGGAAGGTCGAGATGTTGTCGAGGCCGGCATTGGTGCGCGTGTCGGCGATCATCACGATGCCGTCGCGGACCAGGATACCACAGCAGTACGTCATCCCGTCGAGCCCCCTCGCGTCCCATCCTCCGGAGGCGCGCCCCCGGGCATCGCGGCCGTGGTGCATCACCCGGCGCTGTTCGGCCCGCAGCATCCCGCCCTCCTGGTCCGGCGCGCATCTAGGCACGATCGCGCGCCGCCGTCACGGGGCGAGCCGCCGTTGTCCTCAGCTCTGGACCTGCTGGAACGCCTGGTCGACATGGACCGCGACCGCGAGCGTCTCGCCGCGGCCGCCGAAGCGGGTGCCGCGCACCGGCGCGGCGCCGAGATAGTCGAGCCCCACCGCGACCCGCACATAGGCGTCGGTGGCGCACATCGCATGCGCCGGATCGAACGCCACCCAGCCGAGATCGGCGACATGGGCCTCGACCCAGGCGTGGCCGGCCTCCTGGGCCGTGATGCCGTCGCTGCGCCAGTAGTAGCCGCCGACGTAGCGGCACGGGACGCCGAGGCTGCGCGCCGCCGCGATGAACACGTGCGAGAGATCCTGGCAGACGCCGCGGCGCAGGCTGAACGCCTCCGAGGCCGTGGTCGCCGAATGGGTCGGGTCGGTGTCGAACGTCACCTCGGCGTGGACGGCGCGGACCAGCGCGTGCAGCGTGGCGATGGTGCCGCCGGCCTCGCCCGCCGTCGCGTCGCGCGCGAAGGCGACGATCGCCGGATCCGCATGGGTGAGGTCGGTCTCGCGCAGATAGAGGCTCGGCGGAAACCGCTCGATGATGCCGCGCACGACGCCGTCGGTGTCCTGGGTCTCCACCTCGCCCTCGACCAGCACCTCGAGCTGGTCGGTCGGCACGTCGGCCGAGAAGGCGTGGGTGATGTTGCCGAAGGCGTCCTCCTGCGTGGTCAGACGACAGTCGGCCGAGACGTCGATGCGCCAGCGCACGATGTGCTGGCCGTCGTGCGGCCGCGGCGTCATGCGCAGCGTCTGGATCACCCGGCTCGCGGGCTGGTCGTAGCTGTAGGTCGTCAGGTGAGAGACGCGGATGCGCATGGATCAGCCGGTGGCGACGCGGGCGGCGACGATTGAGCGACCAAGAATGGTGCGACCAAGAATGGGCGACCCAGAATGGGGCGACCCACGATGGGCCGACCCAGTGTGTCACGTCGAGCCTCGCGGATCGAGCGTGATGGGTCGTGTGTCACGGGTCGGGTGTCACATCAGGTATTGTCGCGAAATCGTGCCGCCGAGCTCGTTGTTGTCGGAGATGAAGACGGTGATGAATTCGTGCAGTCCGCTCTGGAAGATCTCGTCCATCTTGAGGTTGGACAGGCGGGTGCGGATGCCGCGCGCCTTGCGCTGCGCCGCGCCCTGCCGGCCGTAGGCCTCGGCGATGGCGTCGCAGTAGCGTACCAGATTGTCGTAACAGCTGGCGAGCGACCGCGGCATCTTCTGGTTCAGGATCAGCAGGTCGGCGATCAGCCAGGGCTTCAGGCTCTCGCGGTAGACCCAGTGATACGAGGTCAGCGCCGAGACCGAGCGCAGGATCGCGGCCCACTGGTAGTAGTCGAGCGGCCCGCCGACATGCGTGTCCTCGGGCAGCAGCAGGTGATACTTGGTGTCGAGGATGCGGGCCGTGTTGTCGGCGCGCTCGATGTTGCAGCCGAGCCGGAAGAACCAGTAGGCGTCGGTGCGCAGCATGGTGCGGTAGGCCGACCCGTCGAAGCGCAGCGACGTCTCCTGGACGACCCGCAGGAAGCGCAGGAACTCCTCGCGCGACGCGGGGCCGTGGTTGAAGCGCTTCAGCTCGAGCCAGGCGCCGTTGATGGTGTCCCACATCTCGCTGGTCAGCGCGGTGCGCACCGCCCGCGCATTGGTGCGGGCGAGCTCGATGCAGTTGCGGATCGAGCTCGAGTTGGCCGCCGAGAAGGCGAGGAACTCCTTGACGCTCTCCTCGGTCGCCTCCGGGTAGATGGCGTGGAAGGCGCGGCTGCAGCCGGCGGTGGCGACCGCCGACTCCCATTCGTTGGTCGATCCCACATAGGCGACCGGCAGCGCGGTGAGGCGCAGCGTCACCTCGAGGATGCGGGCGAGGTAGTCGGCACGCTCGATGTAGCGCGCGACCCAGTAGAGGTTGTCGGCGGTTCGCGACAGCATGCGGTTTACGTGTCCAGCACCCAGGTGTCCTTGGTGCCGCCCCCCTGGCTCGAATTGACGACCAGCGAGCCGCGCTGCAGCGCGACGCGCGTCAGCCCGCCCGGCACGATGCGGACCGTGTCCTTGCCGGTCAGCACGAACGGGCGCAGATCGATGTGGCGCGGCGCCACCCCCCGCTCGACCCAGGTCGGGCAGGTGGAGAGCGCCAGCGTCGGCTGGGCGATGTAGTTCTTCGGGTCGGCCTCGATCCGGGTCCGGAACGCGGCGATCTTGCCCTTGTCGGCGGTCGGGCCGATCAGCATCCCGTAGCCGCCCGAGCCGTGCACCTCCTTGACCACCAGCTCCTCGAGATTGGCGAGGACGTGGGAGAGGTGCTTCGGGTCGCGGCAGCGCCAGGTCGGGACGTTCTGCAGGATCGGCTCTTCCGACAGGTAGAACTTCACGATGTCCGGCATGTAGCTGTAGATCGCCTTGTCGTCGGCGATGCCGGTGCCGACCGCGTTGGCGAGCGTCACCTGGCCGGCCTGGTAGGCCGACATCAGCCCCGGGACACCGAGCGTCGAATCGGGCCGGAAGGTGAGGGGATCGATGAAGTCGTCGTCGACACGGCGATAGATCACGTCGACGCGCTTCGGCCCCTCGGTCGTGCGCATGTAGACGACGCCGCCCTTGACGAACAGGTCGCGCCCCTCGACCAGCTCGATGCCGAGCTTGTCGGCCAGGAACGAGTGCTCGAAATAGGCCGAGTTGTAGATGCCGGGCGTGAGCAGCACGACGTTGGGCTCGACCGCCGCGGTGTCGGGGGCGACCGACTTCAGCGTCGCCAGGAGCTCGTCCGGATAGTTCTCGACCGGCGCCACCCGGTAGCGCGAGAACAGATCCGGGAACAGCCGCATCATGATCTCGCGGTTCTCCAGCATGTAGGAGACGCCGGAGGGCGTGCGGGCGTTGTCTTCCAGGACGTAGAACGTGTCCGGCCCGACCCGCACGATGTCGATGCCGGCGATGTGGACATAGACGTCGTGCGGCACCTTCTGGGCGTTCATCTCCGGACGGAAGACCTGGTTTTGGAACACCAGATCTTCCGGGATGATGCCGGCCTTCAGGATTTCGCGGCGGCCGTAGATGTCCTTCAGGTACATGTTGATGGCCTTGACCCGCTGGGTCAGGCCGCGCTGCAGGAGCGCCCATTCCGACGACGACAGGATGCGCGGGATGACGTCGAACGGGATCAGCCGCTCGGTCGAATCCTGCTCGCCATAGACCGCGAAGGTGATGCCGATGCGGCGGAACAGGAGCTCCGCCTCCTGGGCCCGCTGGTCGAGCACGTCCGGCGACAGGTCTTTCAGCCAGGCGTCGAGCCCGGCATAGGACGGACGCACCGCCCCGTCCGCCCCTCTCATCTCGTCGAAACAATCCGTCATGTTTGGACCCCGACGGCATCCGACCGGAGGCGGACGCCCCTCGATCGGACTCGATGCAAGCATCGAGCCACAGTTCCCCTTTTGCGTCCCGACAACCGTGCGGACACGCTCCCCCGACAGGCATAGCAGGAGCCCGGCCGAACAGGTGCCTATTAATTGGGCGCACGGTGGCTTCGTACCGGGCGGATGGCAGTGGACGCGGTCGAGATCCGCGTTTGCCACGCTTGAGCGGCCGGTCCGGCCGCGATACAGGACGGCGACGCCGGAGTTGCAGAAATGAACGAAAAGACGCTCGATTCCGCCGCCGCCGGGGGCCCCGCCGCCGATCTCGTCACGGCCGGCATCCTAGTGATCGGCGACGAGATCCTGTCTGGTCGGACCAAGGACAAGAACATCGGCTGGATCGCCGAGTATCTCACCGCGATGGGCATCGATCTCGAGGAGGTCCGCATCGTTCCCGATGTCGAGGCCGAGATCGTCGCCGCCCTGAATGCGCTGCGCAGCCGCTACACTTACGTCTTCACCACGGGCGGCATCGGCCCGACGCACGACGACATCACGGCCGATGCGGTGGCGAAGGCCTTCGGCGTG
Organism: Rhodoplanes elegans; assembly: GCF_016653355.1. Classification (GTDB taxonomy): domain Bacteria; phylum Pseudomonadota; class Alphaproteobacteria; order Rhizobiales; family Xanthobacteraceae; genus Rhodoplanes; species Rhodoplanes elegans. The sequence continues at coordinate 45,739 of NZ_NHSK01000119.1, forward strand.
CCGCTCGACGTCGACCAGCGCGCCGTCGACCTGATCGCCGAGCGGGTCGGCCGCGACGGGCTGAACGCGGCGCGGCTGCGCATGGCCCGCATTCCGCGCGGCGCCGACCTGGTCGACAACCCGGTGTCGAAGGCGCCCGGCTTCTGGATCGGCAACGTCATCGTCATGGCCGGCATCCCGAGCGTCATGCAGGCGATGCTCGACGGCGTCGCGCCGAAGCTCGCGACCGGCGTGAAGCTCCTGTCGGAGACGGTGCGGGCGAACCTGCGCGAGGGCGACATCGGCACCGAGCTCGGGCAGGTCGCCAAGCAGCATCCGGACGTGATGATCGGCAGCTACCCGTTCGCCGACGAGGACGGCCGCCCCAACACCAACCTCGTCGTGCGCGGCCGCGATCCGCAAAAGCTCGCCGCCGCCAAGGCGGCCGTCGAGGCCATGCTGATCGCGGTGCGAGCGGCGCTCGCGGCGCCGCGGGCGTGAGTCACCGGGCG
>NZ_NHSK01000120.1 GCF_016653355.1 Rhodoplanes elegans
CATAGAACACCGTCATGTAGAGCCCGACCGCCGAGGAGCGCCCTTCCTTGGCCGTCGCCGTCACGGCGCCGGGCCGGGCGTCAGCGGCTTCTTCAGGATCTTGAAGCGGTCCGGATCGAGGCCGTGGCCGGTGCCGAGCGAGGACAGGTCCTCGGTGCCGCCCGGCTCCTCCAACCGCACGCTGGAGTTCGCCAGCGTCGCGCCGCGCCAGCGCTCCAGCACCGAGGCGACGAAAGCCTGATCGTAGCGGCCGGCGGGATCGACCCGGACGCTGCCGATCGCCTCGCTCTTCGGCAGGAGATGCGCCGGCACCTCGCGGAAGCGCAGCCGGGTCGGCAGCGCCACGCCTTCGCCGAAGGCCAGCACCTCGCGGGTGCCGAGCGACGGCACGAAGCCGAGCAGGTTGGCGGCGGCATCGGATACGGCGGAGCGCAGCAGTGCCTGGTCGCGGTCGTTCGCCATGCGCATCGCGAACAGGGTCGAGCATTGCGAAATGATGGTCGGGTCGAGCTCGGCCGGACGCTGGGTGACCAGCGCCAGGAACACGCCGTACTTGCGGCCCTCCTTGGCGATGCGCGACACCGCCTTCCGGGTCGGCCCGAAGCCGATCGAGCGGTCGGCCGAGGCGTAGCGGTGCGCCTCCTCGCAGACGAACAGCAGCGGCACCGCGCCGTCGCTCCACAGGCCGAAGTCGAAGGCCATCCGGCACAGCACCGAGACCAGCGAGTCAACCACCTCGGCCGGGAAGCCGGCGAGTTGCATGATGGTCATCGGCCGGCCGTTCGGCGGCAGCCGGAACAGCATCGAGATCACGTCCGCCATGGTGTCGCCGCCGACATTGGCGTTCTCGAACATGAAGGCGTAGCGCGGATCGTTGGCGACCGATTCGATGCGCTGGATCAGCTTGTGATAAACGATGCGCGAGTTGCGGTTCTCCAGCTTGCCCATGCGCTCGTCGATCAGCGCGATGAGATCCGCGAGCCGGTACGGCACCGGCGTGTCGGCCGTGAAGCCGGCGCTGCGCGGATCGAGCCGCTTGAGGGTCGGTCGGTCGCTCGCGCCGGTGCGGTACTGCAGGTAGCTCACCTTGGCGATCGGGATCACCTCCGAGAGGATCTCGGTCTCCTCGTCGATGCCCGGACGGGCGCCGAAGAAGACGTCGACGATCTCCTCGAAATTGAACAGCCAGAACGGCAGCTTCAGGTTCCGCGGATTGAGGATCTGGGCATGGTCCGGGAAGCAGCGGGCGTACTCGTTGTGCACGTCGAGCAGGAAGACGCGCAGATCCGGCCGCCGCGCCAGCGTCTCCTGCAGGATCAGCGCGACGCCGCTCGACTTGCCGACCCCGGTGGTGCCGAGCACGGCGAAATGCTTGCTCAGCATGTCGTCGACGTCGATCGAGGCGCGGATCGACGGGTCCTGCTGCAGATGGCCGATGTCGATCGTGACGCCGGCGTCGAGGTCGTAGACGATCCGCAGCGCCTCGTGATCGATCGGCGCGACGGCGTCGCCGATGGTGGGATAACGGTCGATGCCGCGGCGGAAGCGCCGCCGCCCCTCCGGGTCGGGCGCGATCTCGCCCATCAGGTCGAGCTGCGCGGTCGCCACCACGTCGTGATCGTGCACATAGGTGCGGGTCAGCCGCGACACGTCGGTGACGACGCCGATCAGCACGGCCGGGCCGCTCGCGATGGTCAGGAAGCGGCCGACGGTGGCGCGCATCGCGGCGCTGTCGTGCTCGTGCAGGCCGACCGTCGCCTGCGATCCCCGCACCGAGACGATATGACCGATCACCGCGCCGGCCTCGGGCCGTCCACAGCCCGGGTCCGAATTCCCACTTTGCATCTGCGTCGCCCCCACCCCCGAACAGCCGCCTTCAGCGGGCATTTCGGAGATACTACCTTTGGGGAGACTGACGCTTTGTTAACACCGTCGGTAGTAGGGTATTATGCCTTAGATGACTAGCCCGACGCAGATCAGAACGGCCAGCTCAGCCCGGGCGGAGCGGCCGGACGGGACGGCTGCGCGGTGGGCTGGCGGCGCGGCCGCTTGGGCGCCTCCCGCGGCTCCGACGCGGGGCGCGGCGTGGTGATCCAGCCGAACTTCCGCATCGCCGCCTCGGCGGCCCGCTCGCCCGACAGCCAGGCGCCGTTGACCGTCCCCCACTGCGTCTCGTGCACGGCCTCGCCGGCGAACCACACGCGATCGCGCACCGGCTCGGTCAACGCGGTCCGCGAGCCGGCGCCGCCGACGCTCGCCGCCGACGCGGCCCCCATCACCCACGGGTCCTGGGCCCAACGGGTCGCGTGGGTGCGCCGCACCGCCTTCTTGATGTCGGCGCCGTAGAGCTTGGCGAGCCACTCCTTCGACCAGTCGACCATGGCGGCCTCGCCCTTGCCCGACAGGTCGCGGCCGAGCTTTCCGCCGAGCTGGATCATGCACAGCGGCGTGCCGAAGACGTTGGCGAGCATCGCGGCCGTCTCAGGACCGTCGGCCTTCTCGACGATCAGGTCGTCGCGCTGCGGGCCGAGCGGCGTGCCGTCGAGCTCCAGGAAGACGTGATCCTGGCTGCCCAGCGCGAGGCGCGAGAAGGCGTCGACATGGCGCTTCGGCAGGTCGGGGTCGAAGCGGATCTTGCCGGCCGCCATCACGTTGGTGGAGGCCGTGACGATCACGGCGCGGGCGACCAGGGTGCCGCGCGGCGTGTCGACCTCGACCTTGCCGCGGACCCAGGTGTTGATCTTGGTCGCCGGCGTCGACAGCCGCACCGTCAGGCCGTCGGCGAGCCGGGCGAGCAAGGCGCCGGCGCCCTGCCGGCAGAAGGCGGGCGTGTCGCGCTCCATCGCCTTCGACACGTCGACGGCGGAGAGCTCGCGCAGCTCCTTGCCGTAGGGCAGCGGGCCGAGGACGAAATCGACCGTCGGCCGCCAGTCCAGCAGGTCCTTGGGCAGCGCCTGCAGGCAGGCGACGTCGGCCTTTCCGCGGGCCGCCTCGACGATGGCGCGGTTGGTGCGCACCAGCACGGCCAGGAAATCTTCCAGCTCGCTCTCGCGGCCGTAGCGGCGGCCGATGCGCAGCCGCTGGCCGGGCGGCGCCGCATAGACGTCGAGGCCGGTGCCGGCCGCCAGCTTGGTGACGGGATTGAAGTCCGCACCCCACAGCCAGTGGGCGCCGCGGTCGATGGGCATGCCGAAAATCTTGGTGTCGGTGGCGCAGCGCCCGCCGATCCGATCGCTCGCCTCGACGATCACGACCCGGCGCCCCGCCGCGGCGATCCGCCGCGCGGCCGCGATGCCGGCCGCGCCGGCGCCGATCACCACGATGTCGACCTCGCCGGAGCCCTGCGCCCAGGCGCGCGCGGGCAGCCCGAACGCAGCGGCGCCTGCGCCGGCGAGAAATGTTCGGCGGTCGAGTGTCGGCATGCGGGGTGGCCTCCCTGCCGGCAACTTGCCCCAAGGGCCGCCGCACCGCAAACCCGGATGTGGAGATCGATCCGTCGCGCGTCGGGATGCTCGGCACCGCAGGGGCGCGCCGGCGGCGCGCGCGGTGCTGTCACGTCGTCCGCAGGCCCGTCGCGGACCGCGACCGGTCCTCGCACGTCGACCCGGCTCCACGCCCGCCCGGGCGTGGGCGAACGTCGCACTGGAGGCCGGTCGTGCCGGTCGCGGTCCTCGGGCCGTCACGCGGCGGGCGGGGATCGTCCGCCGCGGACATGCACCCATTCGAAAGCGCGCGGCCGTCAGGCCGCCGGCTCCTCGTCCGGGATCTCGAGGTCGAGCAGCGCCGACGACAGCGACTTGCCGTGGGCGTCGAGCGCGAGCGTGCGAGTCACCCCGCCGCCGAGCGCCTCGTACATCACGAAGTTCAGCGCCGCGATACGCGGAAGCTCGTAGCGCACCACGGCGCCCTTCACGATATCGGCGAAATGCGCCTTAACGCGCTCCACCGTGACGTGGCGGCATAGCCGCTCCCAGTCTTTCGCATCGAAGGCGATGACCGAGATGTTCGATGTGTTGCCCTTGTCCCCGGTGCGGGAATGGGCGAGGTCGCGCAGCTTCATGATCACGCCTCCAGGATCCGGACCGACGACCCGACGAGGGTGCGCGGCAGCAGCACCGACTGCACCGCCACGACCTCGCGGGCCACCTTGAAACCGCCGCCGCCGCCGGCGGGGCCGTTGGTGTAGAGCGTCTCGACCTCGTTGCCGATCTTCACGGCCTCGGCGAGCGTCTCGGTACGGCCGGCGACGCGGGCCCGCACCTCGTAGGGGTCACGGCCGGCGCTGCGGGTCGGCCCGTGCAGCGAATCGACGCCGATCAGATCGAAGCGCAGCTCGGTGGTCTTGACGCCCATGATCGCCAGTCGCTCGCGCACAATGTCGAGAGCGAGCTGTCCGCGCGCCACGGCGCCCGGACCCGCATAGGACATCTGGCCTTCGCCGATGTAGCTGTCGATGTAGCCGACCGACACCTTGAGCGTGTCGGTCTTGGGCCGACCGGTGCCGCCGGTGACGCGCACCCGGTCGGGACCGATCTCCTCGACCGCGACCTGCGAGAAGTCGGCGATCACGTCGGGCTGGAAGTAGTTCTTCGGGTCGTGCAGCTCGTAGAGGAGCTGCTCCTTGACGGTCTGCGGCGTCACCTTGCCGCCGGCGCTCGCCACCTTGGTGACGACGAGGGTGCCGTCCTCCGCCACCTCGCCGATCGGGAAGCCGAGCCGGCCGAGGCCGTCGACGTCCTTGACGCCGGGATCGGCGAAGTAGCCGCCCGTCACCTGGCCGGCGCATTCGAGCAGATGGCCGACCACCGTGCCCTTGCCGAGCTTGTCCCAGTCGTCCATGGCCCAGCCGAACTCGCGCACCAGCGGCGCCATGAACAGGGCCGGATCGGCGGCCCGGCCCGTGATCACGACGTCGGCGCCGAGCGCCAGCGCCTCGACGATCGACGTCACGCCGACATAGGCGTTGGCCGAGACGATGCGGTTGCCGAGATCCGTGGTCGAGCCGCCGGTCTCCTCGAGCTTGCGCGGCGTCTCGCGGATCTGGTCGAGCACGTCGTCGCCGGAGACGGCCGCGACCTTCAGTCCCTTCAAGCCCAGCGCGCGGGCGATCTCGATCGTCCTCTGCGCGCCGGCCTCCGGATTGGCGGCGCCCATGTTGGTGACGATCTTGATGCCCTTCTGCTTGCAGACCGCGAGCACGGCCTTCATGCGGGCGTCGAGCAGCGGGTCGTAGCCCGCCGCGGGGTTCTTCAGCTTGGCCTGCTGAGCGAGCGCGATGGTGCGCTCGGCCAGGCACTCGAAGACCAGGTAGTCGATGTCGCCCTTCTCGGCGAGCTCGACGGCGGGCTCGATGCGGTCGCCGGAATAGCCGGCGCCGGAACCGATCCTGATGGTTCTCATGACAGGGTTCCTCGGTGAATGCGGGGCGGGCTCACAGCGGCAGGATGCCGAGCACGACGGCCGTGATGGTCATCACGATCGACACGGCCCACAGCGGCAGGAAGCTGAACTTCTGATGCTCGCCGAGCTCGATGCCGCACAGGCCGACCAGCAGGAAGGTGGCGGGCGTGAGCGGGCTGATCGGGAAGCCGACCGTCATCTGGCCCATGATGGCCGCCTGGCCCATCTGTACGGGCGCGACGCCGAGCACCTTGCCGGCCTCGGCCAGCACGGGCAGGACGCCGAAGTAGAAGGAGTCCGGATCGAACAGCAGGCTGAGCGGCATGGAGATCATGCCGAGCATCACGGGCATGTGGCTCGCGAACTCGCTCGGGACGTGACCGGCGGCGAACTTCGCCATCTCGGTCAGCATCTTGGTGTCCTTCATGATGCCCGTGAACACGCCCGCGGCGAGCAGGATCGAGGCCATCATCAGGGCGGCCTTGGCGTGGGCGTCGACGCGCTCGCGCTGGTCGTTGACGGACGGGTAGTTGATCAGCAGCGCGACGACGGTGCCGACCATGAAGCAGACGACCGGCGCGGCGATCTCGGTGATCATCGCGGCGAGCACCGCGAGCACAAGGGCGACGTTGACCAGGAACAGCTTCGGACGAACCAGCTTCTGCTCGGCCTCGGAGAGCTCCGGGCGCGTGTAGGACACGGAGACGTCGCCACCGAGCACGCCGGCCGCGGTCAGGCGCTTCTCCTCGCGAAGGCCGAAGAAGAAGGCGAGGGCGAAGACGAACAGCAGGCCGACGATCTGCACCGGCAGCACCGGCATGAACAATTCGCCGATCGGCACCTGCAGCGCGGTCGCCGCGCGCAGCGTCGGGCCGCCCCACGGCAGCATGTTGGCCGTGCCGGCCGCCATGGCGACCACGCAGGCGAGAATGCGCTTGTCCATCTTGAGGCGATCGAACAGCGGCAGCATCGCCGGGATCGTGACCAGGAACGTCACGGCGCCCGAGCCGTCGAGATGGACGATCGCGGCGAGCACGGCGGCGCCGAGCACGATGCGGGACGGCTTCACCCCGACGACGCGGAGAATGCCGTTGATGATCGGATCGAGCGTTCCGGCATCCTTGACGATGCCGAAGAACAGGATCGCGAACACGAACATGCCGACGACGGGGGCGATGTTCTTGACGCCGTTGACGGCGAACTTGCCGGTGTCGGCGACCGAGAAGCCGGCGATCAGCGCGCCGGCCATCGGCACGATGATCAGGGCCGCCATGGGCGAGAGCCTCTTGGTGAGGATCCCGGCGAGCACGACGACGATGACGAGAAGCCCGATCAAGGCGAGCATGGTTTCACCCTAGGGGTCCTTGGGACCGCGGGCGAGGCGAGCGACCGCGCACGCGATCCGGATGACGAGGATGCGACCGGCTGTCCGCCGCCCGGGGCGCGGGCGCGGTGCGATCGCCGATTCAGAAAAATTCGCAGAGCAGGACCGGAAGCCAGCCCCGGACGGGGCGGCTGGCACGCGGCCGTGCCGACGTCGCTTCTTCGGGGGCGACTCCAGGACTACGCCACGCTTGTGATAACGCAATTGAAATTAGTTTATTGCCACGATAGAGGTTGATTATGGACATCACCCTGCGTCAGATCCGGGCCTTCCTGGCGATCGTGCAGACCCGGAGCTTCACGAAAGCAGCGGCGCTGCTGCATCTGTCGCAGCCGGCCCTCACCGTGCAGATCCGGAATCTCGAGGCAGCGCTGGGGGTTCGGCTGCTCGACCGGTCGAACCGCGCGGTCGAGATCACGCGGGTCGGCCTGGAGCTGATGCCGGTGCTACAACGCACCGTGACGGATCTGGACGGGGCGCTCCTCGACATCCGCGAGATCGGCGCCGGCCGGCGCGGCACGGTGCGCATCGCCGCGCTGCCGAGCTTCGCGGCGTCGCTGCTGCCGCAGGTGATCCTCGCCTGCCGGCGCGACAATCCGGCGCTCGGCGTGCTGGTGCGCGACGCCATCGCGGCCCATGTGGTGGCCATGGTACGCAGCGAGGAGGTCGATCTCGGCCTCACGGGCGGCGCCGTCGCCGACGCCGAGCTGGACGTCCTGCACCAGACCACCGACCAGCTCTGCCTCGTCTATCCGGCCGACCATCCGATCGGCCGCAAGCGCCGCATCGGCGTGCAGGATCTCGTCGATCTGCCGCTGATCCTGACCAATCCCGGCACCAGCTTGCGCGACGTGATCGACGCGGCGCTGCTCGGCATCGGCCGTACGCCGACGCTCGCCTGCGAGGTCACCTACATGATGTCGGCCGTGGCGATGGTGCGGGCCGGCCTCGGCGTCACGGTGCTGCCGCGCTCGGCCCGCGAGGTGCGGGTCGAGCAGACGCTGCGCTCCAAAGCGATCGACGACCCGGCCTTCGTGCGCCCGGTCGCCCTCGTCAAGAAGAAGGGCCGCACCTTGCCGCCCGCCTCGGCCGCCTTCCTCGACGCGTGCATCGCTGCCATGCAGAAGATGGAGGGGTGAGGCAGAGCCTGCCGCAACATTCCGGCTTCCGGAGCCTCTGTCCCGGACGCGGTGCAGCGCACCGCGAGCCGGGACCCGGCGCGATCAGCGCAAACCAACTGGCGACGATGCGCGGGGCTTTTCCCCCCACCCCCGACCTCTCCCCGCCATTCGCTGACGCGAATGGGAGGAGGGGAGTCGAGGCGCTGCGGCTCCCCTCCTCCCGCGAGCGAAGCTCGTGGCGGGGAGGGTCGG